>NZ_JBHTSL010000023.1:0-58336 GCF_042795115.1 Arthrobacter sp. NPDC056493
CCGACGTTGTTGACCAGAATGTCGACACCGCCGAGCGAATCGAGCAGGCGCTGCACATGGGTGGCCTCCGTGAAGTCCGCCGCGATGCCCGCCACGCTCCCGCCGGGCACCTCGGCTTCAAGGTCCTTCACCGCCTGTTTGACCCGGCTGGCATCCCGGCCGTTGATAACCACCGCTGCGCCCTCCCGAAGAAGCGCCTTCGCGATCGAATACCCGATCCCCTGCGTTGAGCCGCTAATGAAGGCGCGTTTGTTTGCCAGCTGCATATCCATGGTCGTAACCCTTACTTTTACTTGCTCAGTCAAGCAAAAGTAGTCGCAGCTTGCTTGCCCAGTCAAGTAAAACCTGTAGCCTGTGGGGATGAGTGATTCCACCACATCGATCCGTCTTGAAGGGGATGACCTAGCGACATGGGCGGCCCTTGCGACGGTACTGGAGTGGCTGCCGCCCGCCCTCGACGCCGCACTAGTTCGCGACTTCGATCTCACGCACTTCGAGTACGGCATCCTGTTCGCACTGGCTGAGGCGCGGGACCACGCGCTGAGGATGACCGTACTGGCCGGCTATGCCAACAGCTCCCTCTCGCGGCTGTCCCGGGCCATTTCGCGGGTTGAAGGCAGGGGCCTGGTACAGCGCTCTCGGGACCCCTTGGATGGGCGGTCTACCCTGGCCACCCTGACCGAGGCCGGGCTTGAGATGCTCGAAAAGGCCAACCCCGTACAAGCCCGGACGGTCACCGAATTAGTCCTCGAACCGCTCACAAACGCCCAACGGCGTCACCTCCGCGAGATCAGTCTGCGGATCCAACGAGCCATCCGGGAGCAGGAGGGGTGGCAGCCACCCACCACGGCCCTTCCCGTCCGACTCTGATTAGCGAGTCGAGCGGGACCCAGGCCCGGGACGGGTTGGCGGCCGAGGGAAGAGGTCTTCTTCCTCCGGCCCGGCCGTGCCTTTCGCCCCTTGCGGTAAGGGGCTCTTGGGATGACGGAATCCCCATTGTCGGCGTTCAAGGACGAGTAGAAGTAGATGAGGGACCCCGTTGTCCGTTCTCATCTCAGCTGTCAGTTTTCTCAGCCGAGGTGACAGTCGACGGATTTTGGGCATTTCTGAGTCAAGTTGTCAGCTGGCGCTTGCCCTTGCTGTGCCGACCACGACGTTGGCCGGGCCCGGTGCAAACCCTTGACTGGTTTACGGAACTGACAACATGGATGAGAAAGAACCCGCCAGGAGCTGTCTCATCCAACCTGTCAGTTTCTATGTCGCCACTGACATCTACCTTGAGAACGGACACCCGTCTCACTCACCACTGAAGCACGTGAGTCCTGCTGGTTCATCTGGCCGCGAACCCAGGGCGCCCAGGTTTTGGCGCTGCTTGCCCACATCCGCGACCTCCGAAACCCTGCGGACCTGCCTCCCTACAAGAACGGTCAAACGTCAGGGAACCGCACATCGATAGCTGGTCTTGGCCCCGCCTCGTGTCGTGGAGAGGCTTCTTCGCGAACCGGCTCCAAAATCCGCAGCCGCACGAGGCTGCTGATGGTGCTGTTTCATCCTCGCCAGTGCGGCTGCTTTGGCCTGGATCTCATGACGAAGGACCCGGGACGCGGTCTACCCCAGAAGAGGCGTGACTATTGGAAGGTCAAACGGAGAGTGCAATTCACGAACGCCAACGCTCAATGCAGGATCTACGCCCAGGGCGACCCATCCTGGGTTTGCCTATCCTCTTCCTGCCGGCCGCCACTGCTGCCGCCCCGAGCGATCGACTGAGACCTGGCGGGACGGCTTAACGGTCCTTCAGAGGGCGTTGTCGGCGGCGGGTCAGTCGGCTCCGATGATCCAGGTGGTGCCGAATCGGTCGGTGAGCATGCCGTAGAGGGGGGGCAAAGGCGCTTGGGCCCAGGCCGGTCAATACGGTCCCGCCATCTGCGAGGCGGTGCCACTGCTCTTTGATCTCGGCTTGGTCGTCGCCGTGCAGCGTGAGATAGAAGGGATTTCTCCCGGCCTCGTAGGGCTTGGCGGTCTGGACATCGTATGCCATCAGTCGGAAGCCGTTCGGTGCGGTCAGCTGCCCGAAGGCGACGGCGTCGGCCTGGGCGGGGTCCTGGACCTGGTGTGTGTCTGCGTAGGTTGCGGCGGCGACTTCACCGCCGAACACGGTTTGGTAGAAATCCAGCGCCTGTCGTGCCTGGCCGCGGAAGTTGAGGTGCGGGGTTACGGAAACAGTCATGACTGGGCTCCTTTTGAACTGGTGTCGGGGGTCAGCTTCGTCCACGCAGTGCGGGGAGGACGATGTCGTCAATGAGACGGATGGCGAACGCTTTGGTGATCGGTTCATGTTGCACGGCGATGCGGTAGAGGCACATGGTGGGGATCACCGTCGCGAGTGTCTCGATGTCGCCGCTGGGGTATTCACCGCGGGCGACAGCGCGGCGAAGGAGGGATCGGCTGACCTCGACCCACGGCTCGAGACCTGCGCCGGCGGTCAGAGCGGCCAGCTCAGGTTCCGTGCGGCCTGCGCCGGCGAGCGTGCTCATGACGTCGATCCGGAGCTGCTGCTCCTCCGCGGACATCGGGACGATGGTCGCTAACAGGTCATCGCGGAGATTACCGGTGTCAGGAAGTACGGCGCTGCCGGCATCGACGCTGCCGAGGTGTGCAACCGCGGCGATCGCGAGGGCGATCTTGGTTGGCCACCGCCGGTACACCGTAGCGCGGACGGTGCCCGCACGAGCCGCGACCGCGTCCACCGTGGTGGCCTCGTAGCCGAGTTCAGCCAGGAGTGACAGGGTTGCATCCAGGATGGCCGCATCGCGTGAGCGGTCGAGTTTCCTCCCCGGCGGGAGACGAGTAGTGCTGCTCATACCCGTAACGATACGCTGGAGTATCGATATGCATAAGTATCTGATTGCCCAGGGTGCAGTGCGAATCGTGGCCGTGCGGGAAGGCGGGAACCTCGCTCCATCGCGACGGCAGGCGGCGCTACCCTGCGCGCCGCGGAGCCAAACGCCGCTTCGGTGCGCTGCGCACCGGCCTCAACTCACGGCAAACGCGCGGCTGGGTCCCACGAATTTCCCACCCTGGCCGGCTACCTTGAGTGCGTCACAGAAGTCAGCCCCGGGAGGGCATCATGGCGGAAAAATTTGACCGGGCAGGCGGAGGCGGGACCTCGGTGCGGCCGGGATCGGCAGTGTCCTTTTGGGTTGTGATCGGCGTGGCCGTAGCGGTCGTCGTCGCGTCGTTCTGGTACACCATCGCGGTCTTCGCCCCACCGCTGATCGCAGCGGTGAGGGACGCGTTCTTCTGAATAACCTGATGGGTGCGCGTCCCCCTGCCGCCGGAACCGGTGGGTCGCGGGGGCGCCCCTGTTAGACGCGTCCGCTGCCCGGACAAAGCGGACGCCAGGTGACTCGCGGATTCATCGTGCCTGCGATCCCGGATCCCGCCGGGCCTTCTCAGCCGCTTCCGCGGCGTCCATTGCCCGTCGGATCAGCGCTTCCACTACGGAGGCAGACATGGTTGTATCCTGCCCGGGTACACGGCCGCCGTAACCAGCGCCGGGTTCAGTGGCCGCGTGGCGTTGCCCTGTGAACCGGTTACCCGGTGAGTTTGGGGGCGTTGTCTCCGCCCGGCATTGGCGCTGCCCGCAGGCACGCCCGTCAGCTGCCGGCAGATGACATCGGCCAACCCCGGATTCTGCAACGCGACGGAATGCCGCCCAGGCCTGACGGGCCGTTTGTGCCTGCTAGCGGCCGTTCACAGCCCGGACAAACGCAGACACCAGGTGGCCCAGATCCGAAGCGACCTCGGTGGTATCGGCGATGTTCCCTAACGACAGCTGGTCCTGCAGATGCCCGCAGTAACTGCTCAGCCGAACTGCCCCGACCATGGCGGACGTGATTTTCAGGCTGATGATGGCATCCTCGGCCGCTTCCATGTCGCCGTTGGCGAGATGGCTGAGGATCCGGTCCTGGCGTCGGGGCAGAAGCTCCCAGTACTCATCGAGAAATCTCTTCGCGGCCGTTTCGCCCGCCTCATGGGCAAGTTCCATCAAGACCACCGCGTCGTAGGCAGGAACGGATGGGTCAAACACAAGCCCCGCCATCCCGGCCCCGGAGGAGCCCAGTGTCGGCGAGGCGGCCTGGGTCATTTCAGTTGTGTCCCTAATCCTGGAAAGCCGCGCAATTGCCGCACGGCCTTCACCCATTCTTCCTGCCGCCCCTCAAGACCCGGTCCGCCTTTCCTCAAGGTTTCATCAAGAAGCTTGTGGATCCGCGCGGTGTGTACGTGATCTTCTGCCCGGCTGCGCATACGCGATCTTCGCAAGGGCCGCGTCCGCATCACGCGAGGTGCAGGCGCGCCATGACCAAGTGGAACCGGAGCAGAGGCCGGCCATTGGGGCCCGGCGGGGACTGCGGCCTGCCGCTCCCGGTCAAGTGCGGAGGGACTGGCTGCTCCTGTGTTCGTACCGTTGACTGCGCAGCCAGACCCCGAGTTCGGGTCGCGGCAGGCGAGGAACGCTGCCGCGGTTTTCCCGTGTCCGATGGGCCACCATCCCTCCCCCGGCCTGGCCCGTCGAACGACGGCGCTGGCCGGGAGGAATCTCCCTAAAGCAGATGACCATTGATATTGGCCCATGCCAATGACAAAGGTTCACGTCCCGTCATGGTGAAAAGAACCGCCCGCTGCGGGGGCATATTCTGAGACAGATCCGCACGCCGATCCTGAAGGATGCCCATGCCCGACCGCCCACGTCCCTTGCGCAAGCTTGGATTCCTCACCATTGGCCTGTTCGATCCGGCGGATCCCGCCCCGGGCCACGAATCCACGTTGCAGATCATCGAACTTGGCGAGCGGCTCGGATTCGACAGTGCCTGGCTGCGCCACCGCCATCTCCAGTTCGGCATCTCCTCCCCCGTTGCGGTGATGGCCGCAGCCAGCCAGCGCACCTCCCGGATCGAGCTTGGAACCGCGGTGACCCCGCTGGGCTGGGAAAACCCCTTGCGCCTGGCCGAGGACCTGGCCACCGTGGATCTGCTGGCCGGGGGACGGATCAACCCGGGGCTGAGCGTGGGGGAACCGATGCACTACGACACGGTCAAGCACGCGCTGTACCCGGATACCTCGGAGTCGGAGGACTTCAGCTATGCCCGCGTGGACCGGCTCGCGCGTCTGATCGCCGGGGAAACGGTGCGGGACTTCTCCGGCAAACAGGGCGCAGTCGAGGAATTCTCCGGCCGCGTCGAGCCGCACTCACCCGGGCTGCGGGACCGCCTTTGGTATGGGGCGGCCAGCAGGAAGTCGGCCGTCTGGGCCGGGGCGAACGGCTTCAACCTGCTCTCCAGCAGCGTGGTCTTCCCCGAAACTGGCCAGGAACCGGACTTTGCCCGGATTCAGCAATCACAGATCCGTGCCTACCGTGAGGCCGCCGCGACCTCGGCACAAGCGGACGGACCGGCCCGGGTATCGCAGGGCCTGGTCGTGATCCCGACCGATTCGGCTTCGCAGGCTCAGCGGGAGAAGTACCAGCGGTACGTCGATGAACGCACTCCCCGCACACGGGCGCCGCAGGGGCCAAAGGGCATGCTGTTCGCCCCGGACCTCATCGGCACCAGCGAGGAAATCGCCGAACAGCTGCACGCGCACGCAGGATTCCAGGAAGTCAACGAAGTGGCGTTCGCACTTCCCTTCAGCTTTGACCACGAGGATTACATCCAGATCCTCACCGACATCGCCGGCAGATTGGGTCCGGCCCTGGGATGGACGCCCGCCGGGAGCCGGTCCGGCCCGGATGGGCCGGCCCCCACATAGGACAACGCCGAGGGCATGCGGCGGGTGCCGGTTCCGTCGTCGGACGCTGCTACCGGGTAAGTACCTCGGGGTGAGCCCCGCCCGGCTGCTTAATGCCGATAGCAGCCGAAGCGGGAGACTCCCGTGAGCCCGTCCCGCCGATTTCCCCGTTCCGGCACTGGTGCCACGGGAGGTGCGGCATCCTCCATGGAGACAGCCCGCTGACTGGGCACGGCAGCCTCCTTGCAACAACAAGTGACCCAGCCCGGAAGCGAGCGGGCATTTGGCAGGCACAACCCTCGTCTCCGGTTTACCCGATCTCCACAGACCGGCTGCCCTTGCCTCGGACACCCAGGCGGTAACCCAACCAAAATGACAGGGTCAGCAGGCCGGCAGCAATGAGCAAGTATCCAGCCCGTGCACCGCTGTCCATCAGCACGAGCTGGTCCGATATGAACGTGGAGTCATCCAAGGCCAAGTAGGCGAACGATCCGATGGACTGCCGGGGAACCACAAGGGCCACAGCTCCCGCAACCACTGACGCTGCGGCAAGGATCGGTATCAGCAGCCGCCGGCGACGAAGCGGCGGTCTGTTCGCGTTGTCTTCCCCCAAAGTCATGGCACTAGCCTATGCCGCCATTCGACAAGGAGGCGACACCTGAAGGCTGGCCAAAAGACGGCCTGAGGGACCTCTTAGGAGGCCCCTGCCGCCGTTTAGCTCTGAGACCATCGCGAGGCACCTCTATGTGCACTTGAAAGAAATATCCTAAGTATGCTTATGATATTTGCAGCCGCATGCGAACGGCTACCAACCAGAGGAGGAAACACCATGGGACTGGGCGACAAGATTGAGAACGCGGCCGAGAAGGCCGGGGGCAAGGGCAAGGAAGCTGCAGGCGCTGCCACCGGAGATGAGAGCCTGCGGGCCGAAGGCCAGACCGACCAGGCCAAAGGCGACCTGAAGCAGGCCGGCGAGAAAGTCAAGGACGCCTTCAAAAAAGACTGACCAGCAGGATAGCGAAGGGCGCACCCAGCGAACGGGGTGCGCCCTTCGTTGCGCCCCCGGGAGCCAGGCAACGGGGCGGTTGCTTTCGGAGTGAGGGTGCCGCGTGTCGGGCTGGAACAGACATCCCAACTTGTTCAGGTGTTCTCAGGCCTGCCCGGAAAAATATCATCAGGACATGGAACCCGGCTTTACGCCTACCTCAGTTACAGCGACGCCCCTACAGCCCTGAACTGGCTGCAAAAAGCCAGGTTCAAGGTTGTTCGCCGACAAGGCGGGCCCAACGGCACCGTCGTGCACGCCGAAGCACGCATGGGGCAGGCCATCGAGATGGTTGCGAGCAGCGACGCCGACCATCAAAGGCCGCCCCTCATCGGGCGTTCGACAGGTCAGGGGCTGTACCTGCCCGTCAATGATGTCGACGATGTCTACCGGAAGGTCATCACTTCCGGCCCCATCTCCGTGATCGAACCCGAGGATACAGAATTGGGATCACGCTCCAGGGCCCCTGATCCCCAAGGCCAGGAATTGAGTGCAGGCTCCTACGAACCCGGCTCATCACGGTAAGAGCAGAGAAAGCGACGATCTCACCCTAACCCCGGCACCGCGGCTCCACGGCCCGAACCAATCGGAGCGCCGATTCTCGCCGCATCCAGACCAGGTCGACGGAATCCCCATTATCGGCGTTCAAAGATGCGTTCGGAACGCAATCAATTCGCTTGTCGTGTTAGGACTCTTCGGGTTTCGGTGGAGAATGCCGGATGGCAATTCGAGTGGGTCCCGGCATTCACGCGGAGGGCTATCTACTGAATCTGGACGAGAAAGCTCTTGACAAGACGAGAAGTTCGGCGCCATGCTTATGTATCGATACAAATCGCGAAATGACGATCCGGGGGTAACGATGGCCGACACGCCGCAAGCCCTTTCGAGGTCCCCCGTACCAGCGCCGCCACCTCGGCTCACGGTTCGGCTCGCGTTCCCGCCGTGAAGGCAACCCCCAAGCCTTCGCCCCATCCAGCAAGGAACATCCATGTCAGTTCAGTCACGCTCCGCAGCGGCCAGCCTTGCCTCGGCTGCGCCCGTCGAGGGCACGTCCCACAGTCTTGAGCTCGGCCTCGAGGAAGTGCAAGAGCTGTCCTCACTGGCCCCTGGCAGGGGCGCCCTCCCCGCTCGCTCCTACTTGTCCAGCGACGCACCAAGAGTCTCGCTCAACGGCGAATGGCGATTCCGGCTCAGCGCGGGAATACGCTCGGCACCGGCCGACGGATGGCAGCAGGGGAAGGTTTTGGCCGGGTTCGCAACCCTGCCCGTCCCTTCCAGCTGGCCGATGCACGGCCATGGTTCCCCGGTATATACGAACGTCCAGTTCCCCTTTGCTGTGGAACCACCGCATGTTCCCGAGGCGAATCCCATCGGAGATCATTTGCTGAGCTTTGAAGCCCGGCCTGAGTTTCTTCCGAGTGCCCTGCTGCGGTTTGACGGCATCGAGTCCGCTGGAACTGTATGGCTGAACGGCGTGGAACTCGGAATCACTCGTGGCAGCAGGCTTCCGCATGAATTCGACGTCTCGGGCATTTTGGTGGAGGGAACCAACACCCTTGCCGTCCGTGTGGCCCAATTTTCAGCTGCGAGCTACGTGGAGGACCAGGACATGTGGTGGCTCCCGGGCATCTTCCGCGATGTCACGCTCCAGGCCAGGCCTGCCGGTGGTATTGACGACGTGTTCGTTCATGCCGGCTATGACCATCTCAGCGGCGAAGGCACCCTCAAGGTGGAGGTGAGCCGGAAAGGCCAGGCGATTGACGCCGTCGTTCGCGTTCCGGAGCTGGGCCTGGAACTGGGTGCCGGCACGGAGCTGCGCGTTCCCGGAGTGGAGCCATGGTCAGCCGAAGTCCCTCGGCTTTATGAGGCGACCGTGAGCACGTCGGGCGAGTCCATTGGGCTTCAGCTGGGATTCCGCAGCATCACTGTGGAAGACGCACAATTCAAAGTCAACGGCCGGCGCATCCTGTTGCGTGGCGTCAACCGCCACGAACACCATCCCCGTTTGGGGCGGGTAGTTCCGCACGACATGGTGGAGGCGGAGTTGCGGCTCATGAAGCAGCACAACATCAACGCCATCCGTACCTCGCACTACCCGCCACACCCCGAATTCCTGGCCCTTGCAGACAGGCTCGGTTTCTACGTGGTGCTCGAGTGTGACCTGGAGACGCATGGTTTTGAGAGCGCCGGCTGGGCACAGAACCCGAGCGATGATCCGCGATGGCAACCGGCGCTGCTGGACAGGATGCGCCGGACGGTTGAGAGGGACAAGAACCATCCTTCCGTGATCATGTGGTCGCTGGGCAACGAGGCAGGCACCGGCAGGAACCTTGAGGCCATGTCACGCTGGACCAAAGACCGTGACCCGTCACGACCCATCCACTACGAGGGGGACTGGTCCTCGGCATACGTCGATGTCTACTCGCGCATGTACGCGAGCCAGGCGGAAACGGAGTTGATCGGCCGTGGCATCGAGCCCGCGCTGGAGGATGCGGAGCTGGATGCGCGCCGGCGGGCGATGCCGTTTGTGCTCTGCGAATACGTGCACGCCATGGGCAACGGCCCCGGCGGCATGAGCGAGTACCAGGAGCTTTTTGACCGGTATCCGCGGCTGATGGGCGGGTTCGTCTGGGAATGGCTGGAGCACGGCATTACGGTTCCCTCCGCCGACGGCGGTGAACACTTCGCCTACGGCGGGGACTTCGGTGAGGAGGTCCACGACGGTAACTTCGTCACCGACGGCCTGGTCGACGCAGACCGCAAACCCCGGCCGGGGCTCCTCGATTTCAAAAAGGTCATCGAGCCGCTGCGCATTGAGGTTGCGGAGAACTGGTCCGGCTTCAGGCTCCGCAACGGCCACGACTTCGCCGACACCTCCATGTTCAGCTTCGGTTACACCGTGGAGGCGGACGGCGTCACGGTCGATACCGGGACAGTGGACGTGGCTCGGCTGGCGCCCCATTCCGAGACGCTTGTCGCTTTGCCTGTCAGTGTCGCCAGCCTCGCTGCCGGGGCGCTGTCAGGCAGCGGGCCCGCGGTGCTCACCGTCAGCGCTGTCCTTGCCGCTGATTCACCCTGGGCAGCGAAGGGCCTCGAGGTCGCCTGGGGCCAGTCCGTCCAAGAGCCCGCGCCGGCCCACCCTCCGCTTCCGCTTGAACCCGTCACGGTCTTTGATCATGAACTTCGGCTGGGACCGGCCGTGTTCAGCCGGCTCACCGGGATGCCCACCCTCATCGGCGGCATCCCGGTTGAGAAGATGGGGTTGGTGCTGTGGTGGGCGCCCACGGACAACGATCTGGGCAGTGAGTGGGGCGGCGAAGATGCCCGTCCGATTGCAACGCAATGGAAGGCCTCGGGGCTTCACCGGCTCCACACGCGTTTGCTGGGCATCAGCGCAGAAACCAGCCCTGAGGGGGGAAACGTTCTCTCCGTCCGCACCCGCATGGGAGCAGCGGACAAGCAGTTCGGCGTGCTCGTGGACTACTCGTGGACCAGTGATGGCGAGTCCCTGGCACTTAGGACCCAGGTCCGGCCGGAGGGGAAATGGGTGGACGCCGGCTTCGAACTGGAGTGCGCGCGGATAGGCCTGGAGTTTGTGCTGGCCGGCCAGACCACATCAGTGGGCTGGTTCGGCCGAGGCCCGCACCAGAGCTACCCGGACACCGGCCAGGGCACCCGCACGGGATGGTTTGCGCTGCCGCTGGCCGAAATGGATGTGGACTACGTGCGGCCGCAGGAATGCGGAGCGCGCTCGGGAGTGCGCTCTGCAGCCCTAAACCTTGGCGCAAGCACCCTGAACATCTCCGGATCACCCTTTGCCCTGACAGTGCGGCCCTACGGCCTTGAAGCCCTCGACGCGGCCACCCACCGCCCCGACCTGCGGGCTGACGGAAGGAGCTATGTGTACCTGGATCATGTCCTGCGAGGAGTCGGAACGGCCGCGTGCGGGCCAGGTGTCCTGGAACCGTACCGCCTGACGCCCAGGGCAGCTGACTTCACGGTGGTCTTGCGGGTGGAGAGCTAAGCCCCAGGGAAGGCGTCACTGGCCCAGCACCACGGCCCGGCATCGGCCAGCCCATCCAGCAATCAGTGCCGACTGGGATCGTGTTTTGTTGCGTTGGGCCCGGGGCCCTGAGGCAACAAAACAAAGGGCCGCCGCAAGGAAGACCGGCGCAGGCCGCCAGTGATCGAACGCAGCGGCGCCCCGGGGACTACCTGCTGGCCCGCTCGGTGGCGCGCTTCCAAAGAACCTCTTGACAACTGGAGGTGACCTGCATCATTCTTATGTATCGATACAAGTTCGTATCGATACAACACGTCGCCGAGGACGAGAGGAGGCCCGACCATGCGGCAGTCCACCGACAGCTTTGGAAAGGACGGCTTTGCCGTCTCCGCTTCAGTGCTGGCCCGTCGACTCTCGTGCCACGACCCGGAACGAGCTTATGAACTCGGTGGGCTTCCTGTTGGCCGGATCCGCAATCCGCTGCACGAGCATTTTGACGGCCATCCGGGCCATCTCGGCGTTGTCGGGGTCGATGGTCGAGAGGCTGGGGGTGCTGTACTCGCCCTCGACGAGGTTGTCGAACCCGATAACCTTCACTTCTTCCGGGACGCGGATTCCGGCTTCGTGGAGGGCCCGGAGGGCGCCCAGCGCGGCCGTGTCGGTAACGCAGAAGAGACCGTCGAACCGCTCCCCGGAGCGGATCAGCTGCTCGGCGGCCGCGTGCCCGCCCTTGAGTGTGAGGTCATCAATCGCGAGCCGCAGCGAGGGATCGCATGCGAGCCCCGCCGCCTCGAGCGCCTCCCGGTGGCCTGCGTAGCGCAGCGAGGAGATGTCGGGTTCGCCTCCTGCGCGCCCGAGGATGGCCGCCACGCGTCGGCATCCGCGCTCAACCAGGTGCGCTGTGGCGGCCCGCGCGCCCTGCACGTTGGCCATGGCAACGTGGTCGACGGGCCCGGAGAAGATGCGCTCGCCCAGGATGACGACAGGGTAGTCAACCCGGAGCATGTCGGCATCGGGGGCACCGAGGCCGACCGTACTGAGGAGGAGGCCGTCGTACATCCGATTGCGGGAGAGGGCCAGTGCGTTGATTTCGTTTTCCCTGCTACGCCCGGTCTGTTCGATGAGGACGCGGAGGTTGTGCGCGGCTGCTTCGTCAATGACGCGGGCAGCGAACTGTCCCCAGTAGGGGCGGTCGATCTCGGCCACGGCCAGTCCGATGGTGAAGGTCCGGCCTGCGCGGAGGTTCCGTGCCGCTACGTTGACCCGGTAGTCCAGTTCCTCCATGGCCTTGACCACTTTCGCCCGGGTGGTCGGGCGCACATGGGGGTGGTCGTTAAGGACATTCGAGACGGTCATCGGCGACACGCCGGCAGCCTTGGCCACATCCTGAATGGTTGCCATTCTTACCTTCTTTCCCAACTTGCCCAACGGCGTACTCATCAGCGTACGCGAACTATTTGTATCGATCCACACCTCTACTAGGAGAACGTTTTGACTCACACTGATCTCGACCCGGGGAAGCCCCCGGTCCCAGCCCTGATTGAGGGGTACTACGCAGATCCTCATCTGACAGTGTTCGATGGAAGGTTCTATATCTATCCGACGACCGACGGCAGCGAAGGCTGGCAGGCGACGTCCTTCCGGGCCTTCTCGTCTCGGGATCTGGTCGAGTGGACCGATCACGGCGTGGTGTTCTCGCTCCCGGAGGACACCGGGTGGGCGCGTGAGCATGCCTGGGCGCCTGCCGTGGCCGAGCGTGACGGCCGGTACTTTCTCTACTACACGGCCGAGAGGGAGAACATCGGTGTCGCCGTGGCGCCCGCACCCACGGGCCCATTCAAGGACCTCGGCGTCCCGCTGATTTCCGAAGGGGCGTATCCGGGCCGCGCCATCGACCCCAATGTCTTCGTCGACGAGGACGGGGCGGCATACCTGTACTGGGGCAACGGCGTCGCCCACGTCGTGCGGCTCAATGACGACATGGTCTCCTTCGATCCATCGACGGTGATTTCCTGGATCCCGACGGCTTTCTGCGAGGCCCCGAACGTGCACCGCCGCGGGGGCGTCTACTACCTCTCCTGGTCCGAGAATGACACCCGGGATGAGAACTACCGGGTACGGTACGCCACCGCAACGAGCCCTTTCGGGCCCTGGACCGATCAGGGAGTGCTCCTGGAGAAGGCCCCCGGCCGCGGCATCTACGCCACGGGACACCACTCCATCGTCCGGATCCCTGACAGCGACGAATGGCTCATCGCCTACCACCGCTTCGCGATCCCCGGCGGGACCGGGTACCGCCGGGAACTCGCAATCGACCCTCTGATCCACACCCCGGAGGGGCGGCTCCAGAAGGTCCGGACCTCGCACGAACCGGTCGTGAGGGAACTGACGCACCATTGCACCACATCCGAACAAGCATCAAAGTAACAAGTAAGGAAAAGGGAAAGCTCATGCAGCAGCAAACCAAATCCACCCGGCGCCGCAAGCTGTCGTTCGGCATGGTGGCCGCCGGGACGGTGCTGGCCACCGTCGCAGCGCTCACGGGATGTTCCGACGCCTCCGGCGGCTCCAACGGTCAGGACACCGTCAGCTTCTACTCCTGGGATAACGAGGCGACGATGAAGCCTGTCCTGGAGGAGTTCAAGAAGGAAAACCCCGGCATCAACGTCCAGGTCTCCTACGGGACGCCTGTGCAGGGCTACATCTCGACCCTGCAGACCCGCCTGAACAGCGGCACGGCCGCCGACGTGTTCATCATCACCGCCGAGAACAAGACCGACATCATGAACAGCGGATTGGCCAAAGACCTCAGCGGCGAGCCCTGGATCAGCAACATTGCCGATGCCGCAAAGGCGACCTACACCAAGGACGGCAAAGTCTACGGCGCGGCCACGGCCTCCTGGGGCGGCGGCATCCTGTACAACAAAGACCTCCTGGCCAAGGTCGGGTTCACCGCCCCGCCCAAGACCTGGGACGACTTCCTCGCCCTGTGCAAGAAGCTCAAGGACGCAGGCATCACCCCGTTCTACGAGCGCGGCGACGAAATCCCGACGAGCTTGGCCGCCCTCCTCGGGCTCCAGAACGAAGCCAGGGGCCGCACGATGGACGCGGACATCTGGGCCGGGAAGACCTCCTTCGCCGATACCTGGACCGCCCCCTTGCAGCAGTGGCAGAAACTGTTCACCCTGGATCTGATGACCTCCTCCGTGGCCGGCCTGACCGGGGACCAGATCAACTCGGAGTTCGCCAAGGGATCCGTGGCGATGATCAGCACCGGCTCCTGGGCCCTTGGCAGCATCCAGAAGGCCGCTCCCGGCTTGAAAGTGGCTTTCATGCCTGTTGCCGGCGACTCCGGTAGCTACTGGGCCGGTGCCGTCTCACCCGGATACGCGGTCAACGCCAAGACCGACCACCAGGCCGCGGCCGGGAAGCTCGTCGAGTTCCTCCAAAGCAAGACCGGGGTCGAGCTGTACCAGAAACAGACAGCAACGATCACCACAACCAAGGACTACACGCCGAAGCTGGATCCGGCAGTATCCTCGATGGTTCCCGCCGTGCGGGCCGGCCAGTTCTACCTCCCGCAGGTCACCTGGCCCACGAACTCCGCCGCGATGAACACCGAAGCGGTTTCCCTCCTCCAGCAGCTCATCCAGGGCCAGAGCAGCCCCGAGAAGGTGTCAGCGGCACTGGATGCGAAGCTGAAGTCCCTCCAGGGCAAGTAACCCCCTTTCCCAGGGCCCGGCAGCACACCTCCAAGTCAGGACGCGCTGCCGGGTCCCTGGGGCCGCTCGAAAGGCATACCCATGGCACTCTCAACAACATCACCCTCGGTGCGCTCGGTCCAGCCGGGAGCCGTACAGCAGCCCCGGCGACGGCTGCGCCTCCCCTTCTCCTCATTGGCCTTCATGGCCCCGATTGTCGTCGTCTTCCTCGTGCTCTTCGTCGTTCCGATGGGCCAGTCGCTCTACTTCAGCTTCACCGACTTCAACGGGTACGTGAGCAACCCGAAATTCGTAGGATTCGCTAACTACGCACAGCTATTCAAGGACCCCTCGATGCTCTCGGCGCTCGGCTACACGGTCTTCTACGCGGTCTCGACGACCGTGCTGGTCACCGCGACGGCGATCCCGCTGGCACTGACCCTGAACCGCAAGTTCGTCGGGCTGAACTTCGTCCGGTCGGCCTTTTTCTTCCCCGCTATCCCCAGCGTCGCCGTCCTCGGGCTGGTGTGGGGGTTCATCCTCAACCCCCTCGGGTCCGGCGTGCTGAACTCCCTCATCCACTCCTTGACCGGACTCGGCCCGATCCCGTGGCTCTCCCAAAGCACACTCGCGCAGCTCTCCACGGTCGCCGTCACCGTCTGGGCGCTCACCGGATGGCATGCTGTCCTCTACCTGGCGTACCTCCAGGCGATCCCGGCCGACTACTACGAGGTCGCCAAGATCGACGGCGCCAGCGGGTGGCAGAGCTTCCGCTACATCACCCTGCCCCTGCTGGTCCCTGCCATGGCCGTCAGCCAACTGCTGCTGATGACCAACGGGCTAAAGGTCTACGACCTCCCCTTCACCCTGACCCACGGCGGCCCCGGCTTCTCGACCAGAACCCTCACCCAGTCCCTTATCGAAGACGGAATCGCCCAGTCACGCGTCGGCGCTGCCTCGGCCCTCGCCGTCCTGTTCCTGATCGTCGTCGGCCTGGTCGTTCTCGGCCAGATGGCGATCTCCAGCGCCCTGCAGAGGAAGTTCTCATGACCAAGACCCGGCACATCCTGACCTCCGCCCTCATGATCCCTCTGGCCTGCCTCATGGCGGTGCCCTTCTACTACATCATCGTCAACACCTTCAAGACGCAGGAGGAGACGGCCAATCACCCCCTTGCGCTCCCGACTCACTGGGTGTTCGAAAACTATACGAAGGTCTTCCAGGGCACAGAGATTCTCCACAGCCTACTGAACACCATCTACGTCACTGCAGCGTCGATCTTCCTCATGCTGGCCATCGGATCGCTGGCAGCATTCGGCAGGATCACCGGCCGAAGCAAGGTCTCAACGATCATCGGTGGAGTCCTCGTAGCCGCCTTCGTTATTCCCGGACAGGCAACGCTCATCCCGCTGTACCGGATGCTGGTGGGCGTGCACCTCGTGGACTCTCTCAACGGGCTCGTCGTGCTGTACGCCTGCGGGTCGATCTTCTGCTACTACCTGATCCTCGGATACATGCGCACCATCCCCGCTGAGATCATGGAGGCCGCCCGGATCGATGGCGCCGGACCATTCCGCATCTACTGGACCATCGTCCTGCCGCTGATCCGCCCGATCCTCGTCACCGTCGGAGTCTTCCAGACCATGTGGGTCTGGAACGACTTCATCACCCCCAATGTGTTCATCAGCTCCCAGGACAAGCAGACGCTGGTCCTGCAGGTCTACTCGGCCGTGGGGCAGTTCACCACCGACTGGCCGGCCTTCATGACCCTGACCGTCATCGTCCTGATCCCGATGGTGATCTTTTTCGTCCTGATGCAGCGGCACATCGTCAGCGGGCTCGTCAGCGGAAGCGTAAAGGGGTGACCGAACACAGCGGCTACCTCTTCGCCTACTTCACCTCCGCTGCCGAGGAGGACGGGGAACAGGTCCGCTTTGCACGAAGCAACGGGCCCGACCCGCTTGAATGGGAGACCCTGAACGGCGGGCGGCCCGTTCTCCGCTCAGACGTCGGCGAGCAAGGCGTCCGGGACCCGTTCCTGCTTCGCGCCGCCGGACTGCCCGGAGAGGATGCCGGCTACTACCTGCTCGCCACCGACCTGTGCATTGCACGACGGGACCCCCAGACCGCTTGGGAGGACTGCATCAAGGCCGGGAGCCGATGCATTGTCGTCTGGGAAAGCCAGGACCTGATCTCCTGGTCTGAACCCAGACTGGTCGAACTCGCTCCGCCGGACGCAGGGAATGCGTGGGCGCCCGAGGCTATGTACGACCCGGCCGCCGGCTCTTACCTCGTGTACTGGGCTTCGACGCTGCACGGGACCAGCGCGAACAACCAGAACTACCAACGGATGTTTTGCTCCAACACCGTCGACTTCAAGACCTTCACCCCCGCACGCGTCTGGATCGACCAGGGATGGTCAGTCATCGACTCCACCGTCGTTGCATCCGCCGGCCACTATTACCGATTCAGCAAAGACGAGCTCTCCGCGGACTCCTCAAGCCCAGACGCCAGACACATCACGGTCGAGCGCTCGAAGACCCTGGACAGCACGCAGTACAGCAGGGTCGCCACGGGAATCGGCGGGAACGGCATCATGCACGGAGAAGGGCCCATTGTGGTCCGGGGCCGGAACCAGTGGTGCCTCTTCATCGACGAGTACGGCCACCGCCGCTACACGGCGTTCACCAGTGACTCGCTCGAGACGGCCATGTGGTCCCCCGTCACCTCGAGACTGCCCTCGGGAGCCAGCCACGGTTCCATCCTCGCGCTGTCCCATGCCGAATGGTCCCGGCTCGAAGCGTTCGCAGGCAGGTGATCCATGGCCAGCTCCGGAACCGGAACACGCACACCCGTCCATGACTTGGACGTGCGGTCCGCACTCAACGACTGTCATAGCGCCCAGAAAGGCCGTAAGCACGGCGTGTCCGTGGTGGACGTAGCCAAACGAGCTGGCGTCTCTACTCAGACGGTGTCACGCGTTGCCAACGGGAACCCGGACGTCCGCAACGCGACCCGAGAGCGTGTTATCGCCGTGATGAACGAGCTGGGATACAGGCCCAACAGCGCCGCACGGGCGCTCAAGCGGGGCAGTTTCCGGACCATCGGCGTCATCACGTTCTCGCTGTCCTCGACCGGGACCATGCGCACCGTGGAAGCCATCGCCCTGCACGCCGCACGGCAGGACTTCGCCATCACGCTCATCCCGGTCACAGCCCCCACCCAGGCCGGGATCCAGGGTGCGTTCTCACGCATGAGCGAGCTCGCCGTCGACGCGGTCATCGCCATCATGGAGATCCACCTCCTCGACGCAGCCACCGTTGCGCTGCCCCCGGGAGTGAAGGTCGTCGTCGACTCCGACGCCGGCGAGCAGTACAGCGTGGTGGACACCGACCAGGCCGACGGCGCCCGCAAAGCCGTCCAGCACCTTCTGGACCTCGGCCACGAAACCGTCTGGCACGTCGCCGGCCCCGAGGAATCCTTCGCCAGCGAACGCCGCGCCGCCGCCTGGCGCACCACCCTCACCACCGCGGGCAGGCCCGTCCCACCGGTGCTCCGCGGCGACTGGTCAGCGGCCTCCGGATACGCCGCAGGCCTCCGGCTCGCCGACGAACCCGGCTGCACGGCGGTGTTCGCCGCCAACGACCACATGGCACTGGGCCTGCTCCGCGCCTTCCGCGAAAAAGGGAAATCCGTCCCGGAAGACATCAGCCTGGTCGGCTTCGACGACGTCCCCGAAGCCTCCTCCTACGCTCCCCCGCTCACCACTGTCCGTCAGAACTTCACCAACGTCGGCAACCAATGCGTCGACCACGTCCTCCGGCAGATCCACACCAACACCACCGAAACTGGCATTACCTTGGTCCCCACCCAGATCGTGCACCGCCAAAGCACCGCGCGGCCAAGGCAATAACCGTCTCACAATGCAGAGTCCGGAGCTCTTCTTTCGCGCCTGTCAGGAGCAAAGACTGTACGAACACGTAACCGACCAGACTTCCTGCAACTCGACCGCGGGGCTTGCAAACTTCGCGAAAGGGGGAACACAGGCGTGGTGCGGCGGTCCTCATAGCCGGTTGAAGTACACAGCAACCTGGCGCCCTCAAGCCTGATATCTTGACGTTCTTCTGGGGGCAACGGGCGCGAAGCAGCAGTCTGCGGCCGATAGCGGGAACTAGGTGAAGGGAGCGTTCCGATTGGCAGCTTCTGTTTGTTGCCGCCGGTCTCGGACCCAGATCTGCATTGGACATCGGCCAAGCTGTCGATGGCTTCTTGAGCGGAGCCGCGAAAACCGGCGCCCCGGCCTCCAGGGTTCATTCTTCAAAATGGGTAACCGACGTTGGTTCGTGGTTTGCAGTCCGGTCTTCTAAGATTCCTTCGGCAACGCTGCGGAGCTTCTCATTCCGGTTCTGGGAGGCATCGCGCAGCATCGCGAACGCCTCGTACTGGCTGCAGTGGTCCTGTTCCATGATGATGCCGGTCGCCAAATCGATGGCCGTCCTGCTTTCCATCGCGGCCTTGAGATCTTCGGCCAACAGGTCAGCTGAGGCGATCCGCACAGCCAGTCGCAACGCCTGGGCGGCCATGTCCGCGAAAACCGCCGCCTAGTCGATGGCTTCCGCGGTAAACAGCCCCGACTGCCGGGCAAAGAAGTTCAAAGCCGCGGAGGCGTCCTCACCAAGGGCCAACGGAACACCCAGCACGCTGCGGGCACCAACTGCAGCCAGGCTCTGGGAGAGCCGTGGCCACCGCTCGTCGGACCCGGTGTCGGGGAGCAGCACGGGCTTGAGGGTTTCGAGTGCTTCCAGACACGGACCTTCACCCAACGCCTACTCGACACCATCGAGCAGGATAGCGGTGTCGCTGCTGCCGGCGATCGTGACACTGCGCTTGCGCCGGTGCAGCGTCACGGCGCACTCAATCTGTGCCCCGGTGACCCGGCTAAGGGTCGCCGAGGCGTACCGGGTCATACCTTCGAGGAAGCCCTTAACGTCATCCGCTAACGTCACCGCACCGTCAATGAGCTGGTGCAGCCGCTGGAAGACCTCGTTCTGCTCGCCCGTCTCCATAGCAACATCCTAGAAGTGGACCTCATCAGCCTCATCACACGCCCAGGCACCGTCACAAGCAGGAACCATGGGTGAAAGAGGACCTCCAATGGTAGGGCGGGCTCAGGCCATGGGGAAGCACCCCTGGTAAGCCCAACCCAACCCCGACCGGGAATCGAGTACTACAGTGGTTGCATGGCTCCCAACCGCCATCCGCTCGACGAGTTACGCGAAACCATCGGCCATCTGGCCGATCAGCTCAAGCTGCCCGGTTCGGAGCGCGTCGACGACCTGGTCGGCGATCTCCTCGGTGTGAAGGCCGGACCGGCCCGGCCGCTGTCCGAGGTGCAGGCCGAGCTCGACGCGCTGGTCGGACTGGAGACCGTGAAGGAACAGGTGCGGGCCCTCGTCGCGCTGCTCCAAGTCCAGGCCCGCCGCAAGGCGCACGGCCTGCCGGAGGTAGCCACATCACAGCATCTGGTGTTCCTCGGAAACCCGGGCACGGGCAAGACCACCGTAGCCCGGCTCCTGGCCGAGATGTACCGCGCGGTCGGTCTGCTCCAGAAAGGCCACCTGGTCGAGGTCGACCGTTCCGGCCTGGTTGGGCAGTACGTCGGCCAGACCGCCATCAAGACGGACCGTGTGATCCGGCGTGCGCTGGATGGCGTGCTGTTCATCGACGAGGCCTACGCGCTGGCCCCGGAGGACGGCCGGATGGACTTCGGCCCCGAGGCGATCGAGGTCCTGCTCAAGCGGATGGAGGACCACCGCCACCGCCTGGTCGTGATCGTGGCCGGGTACCCGCGGCTGATGGAGTCCTTCCTGCTCTCGAACCCCGGACTGCGTTCCCGGTTCGCCCGCGAGATCACGTTCCCCGACTACTCCGTCGACGCACTCCAAACGATCTTCCACCAGATGCTGGCCCAGCACGAGTACACGCTTGGCCCGGGGGCGGACCAGATGCTGCGCCGTATCCTTACCGGGCTCCACCCGGGCGAGGACTCCGGGAACGCACGGTTCGCCCGCACGCTGTTCGAGCAGGCCCTCAACCGCCAGGCGCTGCGGCTGTCCCTCGACAAGGAGCAAAGTCTCGACGCGCTCGATCGTGAGGCCGTCATGACACTCACCGCGGACGACATCGTCCAGGCCGCGCTGGCCTTGGGCGAGGAGCCGGAGCCCGAACCGATGCCGGAACCGGAGCGGCCACGCTGGTGGCGCTGGCTGCAGGCCTGACCGGATCCGCGGCGGCTCTCAGGCGAATGCCCCTCCCACCCCGAGTGGAAGATCACATCAATTCCCCGGTCGTGCAACCGCAGGAAAGCTCTCCCACTCACCCAAGCTTGCTCCACGGCCCCTCACCCCAACCGGTCGCGAACGGCGCCACGCCACTGCTGCTGGGTCCCCGGGTGCAGCTTGACCAGGGCCTCGGCGGCGGCGGGCTCCTCCAGGCGGTTCATGCGCAGTGCGGGTGATGGCAGGGTCTTCCTTGTCAGCCCAGGAGGCGTGCAGGCGCTCCTCCCCCGCCCGCAAGTAAGCCGGGCTCCCTGTGAAGTCCGGCATCGGTAAGGTCGTGGGTCCTGCGCTTTACCAGCGCGCCATCCGTTCGTGTCGGCAGCACGGCCACGCATCCCCGCTCTGACGGCAGCCTCCCCTTGATCTTCTTGGCCCCGTTCTCTTGCCGGCAGATAGTGGCTTCCCCGCGAACACTTTGACGCTCGGGACAAGTGCCCTAATAGTCATGCTGTCAGCCGAAAGCCCTGCCATGAACAGGCGTGGGGGCAGAAACAGGCAACACCACGACACAGTTAGCTCGGCAACTTTGGAAGGTCATGCAGTTCCAACCCAGGCCGACCATGAACGAGCAGAACAGTCCACCACGACCGAAAAGGAGGAACGGGATGAACAACCAACGTCGAGCAGAAAAGAAATTTTCCGCCGAACGTTCTCAGATCATGTTGGCCAACCCAACAACGTCCATGAACAGGTACCAAAGACCAAACGGTCAACCACTGGGCAAGGAGGCAACCGGCCACAGCACCGGCCACCAATAAGAAAGGCCCCCGAAGGGGCCCTTCACAACACAAAATGTCCACATTCAGAGGCTAAAAGCCCCTGAACAGGGAAAACACGTGCCCAAGATGGGACTCGAACCAGCCTTCTCCCCCTGCAAATCCGACTCTCCCCCGAAAACATCCCCCAATCCGGCCCAGTCCGACGCCGGAACAACCGAATCCGAAGCCCAGGGTGTGCACATTGTGCACACCCTCTTTTTTGCCATTTTGGACGCCCATCCCCGCGCATGTGCGGCGTTTTGAGGGCGAGGAGTAACGGTGACGGACGCGCGCGATCGCTGCGCCTGATGTCCGGAGATACCCAGGCCCCACGCACGACCTTGCCCACACATTTCTGTCCGCGGCAAGCCGGCACCAGGATTCAATGATCATTGCGTTGCGGCCTCCTTCGAAGATCTCATGGGCGGACACCACAGAAGATGCATGACCGAACCCGTCCTATCGAGCACCGGAGTGCCACCAAGCACGGCGGCCTCCAACATGACGGAATCCCCATTATCGGCGTTGTCTGGACGGCTTGGCATGCTGAGCATTCGCCGACGCCGAGGCTTACGCCCACAGCCCCAAGCGCGCCGGGTTCAGGGCCACGTTCGCCGGCACGCCGCGGCATCGGACCATGAACGACAGGCCCGACAACAATGGGCTTCGTCTAAAAGCTTGCACTGGCAAACATCACGAGTTCAGCAAAAGGCTCATTCCAAGCCCGCCAGCGCTTGCTTATTCGAATCTTCCGCTGCTGTCGCGGCCCACTCAACGACAGCGACCCCCAGCCGATCGATTGTTGCTATCGCTTCATCGATAATCCCAGTGCATCTGATAAATCCATGAAGCTGCCCTTTGGCCTCCAAAACCTCGACCTGGACTCCTGCGGCAAGAGCCGCATCTGCATACTCCCTCGCTTCATCATGCAACGGGTCATGCGTTGCTACAACGACAACCATTGGTGGAATACCGTCTAGTTCTGCGGCCAAAATGGGGGAGGCGTCCGGGTGCCCGCGTTGATCCGGGTCGGGGCAGTACATATCCCAGTACCATTCCATGCGTCTTTTCGTGAGGCCATACCCAATAGAAAACTGGGCGTACGAAGCTGAATTCATTCGCCCGTCGGTGATGGGGTAAATGAGCAACTGTCCCAAGAGGCAAACGCCACTGGAGGGAGGGTGGTCTCGCAGCCGACGAGCAACGACTGCCGCGAGGTTTCCCCCGGCGCTGTCGCCCGCGATCACAACTCTCTGGGAGTTGATTCCCAAATTCTTGGCCTGATCGAGCAGCCAACGCGTAGCCGCCTCTGAGTCCTGTACCGCCGCTGGGAATGGCTCTTCAGGGGCACGCCGATAATCAACCGAGAACACGACAGATTGACTTGCGATCGCAAGCCGAGCGCACAATTCGTCATAGGTTGCCAGGTCCCCAACTGCCCAACCGCCGCCATGAATGAATACCATGGCTCCGGGAAGGGTAGCTAGCCCATGGGGGCGATACTCTCGCAAAGGGACGGATGTTGTTCCGCGAGTCGCCATGAGGTCGTATATACCGGCTAGATCGGGAGAACCTGCACCTATGACGCCCGCGGTGAGGGACTGTTCCCAGCGCGCTTCCTCTACGCTTTGGCTATATGGATCCGGACCGTTTTTGGAGGACCGAGATTCAAGGTATAAGCGCGCCTGGTAATTAAGCTCGGACGGGGATTCTGTCCGCCCGCTTCCTTCAACTGCCATCACATCAGTCCTTTCACTCTTACCCCCTCAGAACCAGCACTGGCCTCGAGGTAGGTAGCTCTCTTGCCGTGTCGTCACTGGTCAACTCTGGGTCCATCACGTCTTGACGGAGGTGGTCATGGCCGGACCTCGGCACGAGAACCCCTTGCGCTTGCGGCTGGCGGGCAAGCAAGTGCATTCACGGACGCAAAAGGCCCGGACCGACTTATACCTCGCGAGGTCCACTCCAGGTCGCTCCCCCTTCCACTTGGCAGCGGTTGTGGGTATCGAGGCACGAAGTGTTGCTGAAGGTGCTCTCTAGTCATCAATCCCATTCACGCCCTATTTACGTACATCCGTTTCCAGAGATGAACGATAGGCCGCACGAGGTATAAACGCAAGCACTTGCTGTTCGTAACGACGGGCCGGTCGAGCAGGAGCATGTTCAGTTCACTAAGACCAAGGCGCCTCAGCCGCGGTCGCAGCATTGACAGAAAAAATGCTTGCGCGGACAGATCGTGTCCGGTTACGCTTGTGATCGTAATAGGGAACCGGCGTTCCGCATTTCAAACAGTGCGAAGGATCTGCAGGTCAGTGTTGACCGAGGACAATACGCTTCCCTTCATTCCCCATTCTTGGAGGATTAGATTGAACCGTTCTAAATTTCGGCATCTCACCGTAGCGGTCGCTAGCGTTGCGGTTTCAACGACAATGTTGTCGGCCTGTAGTGCGGCAGACTCCGCGAACCCGGCCTCGACCGCGTCGGTGCAGAAGGATTCCGCTGCGCTTGCAGTAGCCCTTAAGGGCAACGAAGCGACGCCGCCTGCCACATCGCCGCCGGCGGCGAAGGACAAGAGCGTTTGGTTTGTTTCCTGCGGTCAGCAGGTCGCGTCCTGCGCGTCGTTTGCGGACGCGGCGAAGGAGGCAGCCGGGGCGCTGGGATGGGATTTCCATCTTGCTGATGGAAACCTGAATCAGGCCAACGGCTACTCAACGGCAATTCGCACAGCCCTGGCCGCGAAACCGGATGCCATCATCACGGATGCCTTTTCTTGTTCAATCGTGCAGCCCGAGCTGGAACGTGCAAAGCAGCAAGGCGTTCCCGTGCTTGGTCTGGAGACACTGGATTGTTCTGATACAGGCAGCGGACCTTCATTGTTTACCGTCCCGATGATCTACAGCGAGACTTACCCGGACAACAAGTCGTGGTGGACCGGCTGGGGCGAGTGGTCAGCGAAATACCTGGCCGCTGACTCGGGCGGTACCGCGAAGGTAGTCACGAATATGGGTCAGGGTGACCCACAATTCGACCTGTTGAACAATGGGTTCAAGAGCGAACTGGCAAAATGCTCCGGCTGTTCGATCGTGGCAGACGTCCCCTGGACAGTTTCTGACCTGGCGCCCAACGGCCCGTGGGTTACAGCGCTGCGCAATGCCCTGATCAAGTATCCCGAGGCGGGGTACGTCTGGTGGCCCTTTGACAGCAACGGTGTTGACAGCGGCGGCGCCAAAGCGATTCTGCAAGCCGGACATAAGGCAAAGGTGGTCTCCGGTATCGGAACAGGCCCTGGACTCGATCTGGTTCGGTCTGGCCAGGTGCACGCAGAAGGTGTGGCCCGATCTTCTGACTGGTTGTCGTGGGGTGCGATGGATCAGCTGAACCGTCACTTCAACGGCCAGCCGTCGGTCCCTCAAGGTGTCGGGTTCGTGTCGATCGACAAAGATCACAACTTGAGTCCAACGTCCGGCGATGCGTACAAGACCGCGGTTCCCTTTAAGGAGCTTTATAAGAAGGCCTGGGGAGTCGACTGACCGTGGCCCGGTTGGACAGCCCCCACCCGGGGACGGGATGGGACGGTACCGCCAGCGCCGACTCATTCCGCCTGGGGACGTTAAATGGAAAGACGGAGATGACTGATCTGACTGCCGAACGGGAGCCCGTTCTGCGACCCAATAACTTGGATGCTGCGGCGTCAAGGCAACTCGCGCTAGGCATTCGGGGACTCTCTAAGGTGTTTCCTGGTACACAGGCGCTCAAGGGAATCGACCTCGACATCCACTACGGTGAAGTACACGCGCTGTGCGGCGGAAACGGCTGCGGGAAGTCCACTCTGATCAAGATACTCGCTGGATTCGCGCCCGCGGACCAGGGAACCGTGATGATCAATGGCCGCCAGCTCGATGCTGCGAGCTTGGACCCCAAAGCCTCTTATAATCTCGGTTTCAGGGTAGTCCACCAAGATCCGCCGCTCTACCCGGACCTAAGCGTTGAAGAGAACATTGCTTTGTCCGCACGATACCCAACGTCCGGATCCGGCAACATCTCTTGGCGGGAGGTGAGGCGGCGGGCACAGCAGTTGATCCTGCGGTATAGCATTCAGGCCTCTCCCGAAACACTAGTACGGGATCTTCCCGTGTCCGTGCGGACACAGGTTGCTATCGCGGCAGCCCTCCAGGATGTCGACGGTGGTCGATGCATCGTCGCACTCGATGAACCCACGGCAGCGCTCCCCGCTGCGGAAGTAAAAGTACTGCTCGAGGCCATGCGGCAGCTGGCGGCTCTGGGCCATGCGGTCATCTTCGTCAGCCACCGTTTGGACGAAGTCCTTGAAGCGACCGATCGTGTCACCGTGATGCGTGACGGTCAGGTGTTCAAGGACCATCGGACCGAGACGCTGACTGAATCTGAGCTGATCGAGTCGATTGTCGGACGCGCTGCGGCGGATCTTCAGCCGCAGCGCTCAACAGCCGCCCCGTCGGGCGACCCCATCCTGACAGTCACGGACCTTACGGCGGGTCCTGTCCGAGATGCCAGTTTCGAGATCCGCCCCGGTGAAGTCGTCGGAGTGGCAGGCCTACTTGGCTCAGGCCGAACGGAATTGCTCAGCGCAATCTACGGCGGGCTGAAGAAGACCGCAGGAAAAGTAGAAGTCAACGGCCGCGCAGCCGACTTTCGGCGCATTGATCAGGCGATCGGCGCCGGGGTCGTAATGGTCCCAGAGGACCGCCCCCGCATCGGCGCGTTTTTGGACATGTCAGTGGACCAGAACATGGATATTGGGGTGCTCGATCGATACTGGAAAGGCATCGGGTTCCGCAGTGGGCAGATGAGCCGGGACGCTGATGAACTACGTGCAAGATTTGGCGTCAAGGCAGCCTCTGGGTCTGTCCAGATGCGGACATTGTCCGGCGGCAATCAGCAAAAGGCGATCCTGGCACGATGGCTGCGTCGCGACAAGGTCTCAATCCTCCTGCTCGATGAGCCCACCCAGGGCGTTGACGTCGGGGCACGCTCGGACATTTACAGGCTTGTCCGAAAGGCAACGGAGGCTGGCGCAGCTGCGCTCGTGGTCACGTCCGACTTCGAAGAGCTAGCGCAGTTTGTCGACCGTGCTCTGATACTCCGAAACGGGCGCGTTGTCGCTCACGTACCAAACGATGAGCTCACAGCCCACCGCCTCAATGAACTCGTCCACATGCAAAGTAGGAACAACCATGACTGACACTGCGGAACTGGCACACGAACGCACGGCCCCTCCGGACCTTAATATCCGTGGATACATCGAAAAGTCCGGACTGCCTATCTTCCTAGTCCTTCTGATTGCCGTATTCGCGCTCATGCCAAGCACCGGGCAACAGTTCCGGTCGCTGCTCAACATACAAAACGTCCTGGGATACCAGTCCGTAACGGGTCTGATTGCATTGGCCATGGTAATTCCGCTCGTGGCTGGATACTTCGACCTGTCGGTCGCGGCCATCGCCGGGTTGGCCAACGTGACCGTCGCGAGCCTCATTTCACAACATGGCCAGCCGGTCGTGGTCGCCTTAATTGCTGGCCTCCTGGTCGGCGCCTTGGCGGGTGCAGTGAATGCAGTACTTGTGTCCGGCTTCAATTTGGATCCGTTCATAGCGACCCTTGGAACGTACATCTTTTGGGCAGGCGCGCTCGCCCTATACACAGGCGGGCAGACCATTTCCAACAACATTCCACTTGATTTTTCACTCTGGACGACGCAGAGGTTGCTTCTGATCCCCCTCCCCTTTTGGCTTCTAGTTGTCGTAGCGATCATCGTCTGGTACTTCCTGAACCAAGTTCCATTCGGAAGGAAACTGGCAGCCATCGGCAGCAATGAGCCAGCAGCAAAGCTGGCTGGCATCCGCACCCGACGGTCCGTGGCGTTGACTTTCGTTCTGTCAGGGCTTCTGGCCGGAGTTGCCGGAGGGCTTCTCACCTCAAGTAACGGAGGTGGCGATGCCACCAGCGCAATCTCGTACCTTTTCCCGTCCCTCGCTGCAGTATTCCTCGGCCGGACTGCCATCCGCCCCGGCCATTACAACGTCTGGGGCACGATGTTCGGCCTCTTCCTCGTGGCAGTAGCAGTTAACGGGTTCACGCTCTTAGGAGTAGCAAGCAGCGTGACGCAAATGTTCAACGGCGGTGCCCTGATCGTCAGTGTCGCCATCGCGACCCTGAGTGCAAGTGCTCGTGAGCGTAAAGCACGAAAGATGCAACTAGAAAAGCTGCGGGCGTCTTCGTGACGGACTACTCCGGACTGTCGCCTGACTTTCACACCGCCGTGATCATCACTGAGCGCGGTGGAAGCCATCGCGTACTGGCCCGGTCTGTTTCCACGGACATACTGATGCCACACATCGAGGAGCACCATGACATCTGAAGAACCGTACGAACCCATGCGACGTGTTGTAACAGGCGAGAACGCCAAAGGACGGTCTGTCATTGTTTCTGATGCGACGATCACCGATTGGGTCCGTCGGCCGACGGGACTGTCAATAACAGAAATATGGCGAACCGATTCTCTTCCAGCACGAACTGGTGACATGCCTTCGCCACCGGAAGGTGTCCTCGCCGCACCGACTGGCCAGGGTGTGGCTTTCAGGATCGCTGTGTTTCCTCCTGACGGCGGAACTAATCCAGAACAGATGGCAGAGTACGAGGCGTCTATGCGTGACCTATACGGCGACCAAGGCGGCCAGCAAGCCAGCGAAGTCGCCGGCATGCATCGAACGGACACCATCGACGTTATGGCCATCATTGACGGAGAACTATGTCTGCTTCTGGATGAGGGTGAAACAGTACTGCGCCCAGGCGACTTCCTCGTCCAGCGCGGAACTCGGCATGCGTGGAGAAATCGGTCAGATCATTCATGCACTGTAGTGACGGCCATGTTGCCGGCGGCACGTGAATGACGTCGCAAGAAGGAAAAATTCCTACTTGAAAGAATCAACCCGCAGCTAATTGCTAAAGGGCAATGACTGCGATCGGGCAATGATTGCAAAGGAGCAAAAATGTCCAGTTTGGACCAGATCATCGATAATACGGTGGAACGAGGCGTTGCCCCCTTCCTCGTGGCAATGGTGACTGATCGCGAAGGAGTCGTCTGGGAACACAGCGCTGGACAGGCCAACGCCGCACGTGCGGCCGGCCCAGATACCGTCTTCACGCTGTTTTCGATGACAAAAGCGATTGGCAGCCTGATGGCCGTCATGGCAATCGACCGCGGTCTGATAACACTAGACACTCCTGTAGGAGATGTCCTCCCTGCCTTCGATGAACTGCAGGTGTTGGAAGCGGTCACTGCAGAGGGCCCTCGCTACCGCAAGCCCAGGACCCGGGCGACTCTTCGGCACCTTCTTACACACACCAGCGGTATGGGCTATGAGCCCTTCTATCCCTTGATGGCTGAGTATGCAGAAGCGACCCCCTCACATTCGACGGATGTCACTGGCACGCACGCGTCCCTGAACTATCCGTTGCTGTTCGACCCCGGTCAGGACTTCGCCTACGGGGTATCGACGGATTGGGTCGGAGCGCTCGTAGCGGAACTGGATGGACGCCCTATGGACCGGCTCCTACGTGAAGACATTCTCGACCCCTTGGGGATGACGAATACCTACTTCGAACGCGCTCAAGCTGGCGACCACCTCGCAGACCAGGCGCTCAAGCATCCGGACGGAACGCTCGAACCTTGCCAGGTCTTTCCAGCGGCGAATCCAGAAATCTATCACATGGGCCACGCACTTTACGGGAGCGCTGCGGACTATTTGTCCTTTCTACGGCTCGTCTTGAACCGGGGAGAGCACGATGGCCATACCATCGTGGGATCCGACGCGATGGGGCTGATGTTCGAAAACCAGTTAGGGGGCGTAACGCTGCCGACGCCCGTCATTAAATCGTATATACCGTCGATGTCGTATGACATAGAACCGTGCCCTGGGTTACGCAAAACGCACACGGCAGGCTTTTTCCGAACAGAAGAGGCAACGCCAGGAATGCGCGGCGTTGGATCCCTGACCTGGGCCGGGGTTCTGAATAGCCATTACTGGATCGACCCCAGCCGCGGAATCGCGGCCGTATTCATGACGCAAATGCTGCCATTCTGCGACCCGGACCTTATGGCCAGCCTTGATGACTTTGAACGTGCCGTCTGCGAGAAATTCGGACGCTAATAGAAGCATTGTTTCATCGCCGATGAGAAATTGGACCTCCTACTAACTAACAATGCAAGTTTAGTTGGTGACGGACTGGATAAATAGGAAGTGTGTGAAATGAACGGACTGCACGGCAAGACTGTTGTGGTGACGGGAGCTGCCAGCGGAATTGGGGCCGCAACAACGAAACGCCTTCACGCCGAAGGCGCCTACGTGGTGGCAGCCGATCTGCGCCTCGAAGATGTGGAGAAGGTACTGGTCGATCTGGACCCCAGCGATCGGACTCTCGCCGTGGCGGCGGATGTTTCAGACCCCAAACAGGCGAATGCACTAATCTCGACCGCCAGGGACGCCTTTGGCCCACTGCACGGGCTCGTCAATAGCGCCGGAATCCGAGGCGTCGGAAATATCCTCGACTTCTCGCCAGAGGAGCTTGAACGGGTTCTTACTATTAACCTCAGCGGGACCCTCTTCGTGTGCCAGGCATTCGCAGCCTCACTTGTATCGGAAGATGGCCACGGGGCTATCGTCAACGTAAGTTCAGCCGCGGGTATTCGCGGAAACCCGAACCGCCTGCCGTACGCCGCCTCAAAGTTTGGGGTTGTTGGTGCTACACAAACTATGGCGCTCGAACTCGCCGGCTCTGGCGTGCGCGTGAACGCCGTCGCCCCTGGAATGATCCGCACACCGATGACAGCTCCAATGTTTCAGGATGAAGCCAATGTAGAGAAAATCAATGCGGCACACCCAATTGGGCGAACCGGGGAGCCGGAGGAAGTCGCCGCGGCCATTGCTTTCTTGCTTTCCGATGACGCGAGCTTCATCACCGGGGCCATTCTCCCCGTTGATGGAGGATGTACGGCAGGAATTCCCTCATTTGGTGGACGCGGATAGCCGCCACAAACGTTGTGCTGCCGGGAACAAACCCTCGCGCATGTGTTGGAGGTGATCGGCGTAATGTCGAATAGATCGGTGTCCTGTTTTTTGCGGACATGCAAATAGGCGGTTCTGTCAGCTGGCGGCTCCCGTAGCGTCGCCTTAAGGGGCGGTCTGCACTTTGACCCGTCAGCCAGTCCGTACCGGAAATTTCTCCGACCTGGCCGGAGAAATTTACGGCCTCGGGACCCTGGTGGGGCCAGATACGTCCGTCCATCCAGAACCAAAAAGGATTAACAAAGGTGCACCCTTCAACCTTTAAGAAGATTTCTTCCGGCAGGGGATTCTGCCGTCGGTGGTGGAGCTTGGAATCCAAGTTTGGCCACAGTGCATCCATCCGACATGGCGGGGAACCTAATGCTATGCGACTGTTGGGTATTGTCGGGTTATGAGTGAGACCTCATTGCGGAAAGATGCCGAGGACAACCGTCGTAGGCTGCTGGTTGCCGCGCGCGAGGTGTTCGCCGAGCATGGGTTCGAAGCGACACTGCATGACGTTGCCCGTCACGCCGGTGTCGGCGTGGGCACCGCGTACAGGCGGTTCTCGAACAAGTACGACCTCATGGACGCGATCCTTGAGGACCAGGTGAATGAGCTCGAGCAAGTCCTTCGTGATTCACTAGCCGAGCCGGACGCCTGGGCCGGCATTGTTTCTTACCTTGAGCGTTCGCTCGCAATCCAAGCGCGTGATCGCGGCATGGCGCAGATTCTTTCGGGCAAGCGCATCACGAAGGAGCAATATGACTGGGAGCGTGACCGGCTGGCGCCTCTCGTAACTGCTCTCGCCGACCGTGCCCGTGAACAGCGTGTAGTGCGGCCCGACCTGACCGGGACCGATTTGATCTTCCTGCAGATCGGAATTGCGGCCATCGCATTCACTGCCAGAGCAGGAGCCGCAAACGTCGACCGCGGAGACGTTACCGACCTTTACCGACGCTATCTCTGGATCGCGCTCGACGGTATTCGTGCCCGTGCGGGCGCCGTGGATCTCCCAGTGGAAGCACTCAGCACGGAGCAGACACACCAGCTGCTGGGTCAACGACCTATCGGCTAATGACCTGGCACGGCGACGTTCAACCGCCGTGCCTTGTGCGGCCTTACGCGGAAGAGCTCGCAGATTTTTTCGACCCTTGAGACTGCCATAGCGGGCCCATCACGCTAAGCGTGCTCTCGCATCCGGCGGCCGGGGCGGCCCGCATTCGTCGATCTTGGCTTTCACTTCACCACCAGCAAGCGACAACAGCAGGAAACCTTCGGGCACTGCCCCCGGCACAGTCCAGCCAGGGACAGCCACGGATGGACAGGCTTATGGCTAACCTCGTACCACCCCTTCTCCTCTCACGGCGCCATGGTGACCTTTCGTCAGTTAATGGAATCTTCGTTGTCGGCGTTCAAACATCGGGAGTAGGACGAGGCGCGAGAACTCCCGCGCGATGACGAATCCGACGTTTCCGCTGGTGCCCCGCGGCGGTGACCGTAACCTTCGGCGCCTTCTTCTGTCGTGCCTTTCGCCGGTATCGGCAGTGCCCGGGGCCCTGCGGCGTCACAGTTGCCGGCGATCCCGGTCTGCACGAGGTTTCACCCTTATCTATCCCCCATGGCGTTGCTGCCGGTGATGGTGATTTCACGGTTGACCCTAAAGTGCGTGGGCCGGCCCCTGAGCGTGCGAGCCATTCCAGGGCTGGCTGGATGGTTCTCTGCGGACGCGTGCGGCCACGAGGTTTGCCGGGTTTTTCCAAGGGGCAACCGGGATCATCGTTCCGTTTGGCCCATGGGGCGCTGGCCAGTGCGGCCCTGGGGTGTGCTCCCCCGTCACCGCCGAGCGTGGCCCCGGTCGGCGCCACGGACAGGGACCTCGCAAGGCCCCAGCTGGCCGGGCTGCTTGCGGTGCGCTTGCGGCGAGGACGCTGTCATAGTGCACATCATGGTCCGGCTCGCTCGCCGGTTAATGTTCGTCAATGTGCAAGTCCCAGGACAAAGGGTTGATCTCGTCCGGGTCGGGGCCGCCACGCATTCCCATGTCGAGGGCATCGATGCGGCCCACTTCGTCGGTCGTGAGTTCAAAGTCGAACACTGCGAAATTCTCCGCGATCCGGTCCGGGTTCGTGGACTTGGGGATGGCGGAGCGCCCCTGCTGGATGTGCCAGCGCAGCATCACCTGGGCGGGTGATTTGCCGTGGCTGCTCGCAATCGCCGCGATCGTGTCGTCTCCGAGAACGCTCTTTCGGTTTTCTCCCAGGTCTCGGTACACGGTGATGCCGCCGATCGGCGACCAGGCCTGAGTGAGGATGTCCCGGGCGGCATCGGCGGCCTGCACGTCGGGCTGGCTGAAGTAGGGGTGGAGTTCGATCTGATTTACGGCCGGCACAACGGTCGTGCGGGCGGCAAGAGCGTCCAGGTGGTGAGGCATGAAATTGCTGACGCCGATTGCACGGACGCGCCCCTCGGCGAGGAGCTGTTCGAGCGCCCGGTATGCGTCGATGGTGCGGTCGAAGTGCTGCGGCATAGGCTGATGGAGGAGGAGGAGGTCGATGACGTCTACGCCGAGCTTGGTCGCGCTCTTTGCGAAAGCGTGGAGCGTCTGGCTGTATCCGTAGTCGCTGACCCAGATTTTGGTCTCGATGAACACGTCATCCCGATCGATGCCCGCACGGCGGATTCCTTCGCCGACTTCTCGTTCGTTGCCGTACGTGGCGGCTGTGTCGATATGGCGGTAGCCGGCACCGATCGCCGTTTCCACTGCGTCAGCGGTCTTTTCCGGAGCGCTCTGGAAGACGCCGAATCCGATGCGAGGGATTTCGACGCCGTTGTTTAGAGTGATGTTCTGCGTCATGGTTGGGCCTTTCCTGCGTGAATGATGGCGCGCGCCTGTGCGGTGGTGATGCGAACTCGTTGCTGGGGAGGTGGATCCAAATGGCAGATGGAAGCTCGGTCCGGAGCGGAACGAGGGCAGGGGTAATATGTCAGCGTGCTCACGTGAGTAACCGAACCGCGCACGACACGTTCCGCGCTACTCCTTCGCGGAACCACTGCGCTTTTGTAGCACCGCCATGTTCGTTCACGGACGAGAAACGTTAGCGTCCATATCTTCGGGGTCTCTGTCGGGATGATGACGTCGTCCTGCTGTGCTGGAATACTCAGGCCCAACCCTCGGCCGGGTCGGACGGGACCACCGTGTCAACGGTCAGATGTCAGCAGGTCTGGATCTCGAAGTCATATATATCGAGTGCTTTTCTCTCGCCTTTATCAGTCTGGATCCAGACCATGCCCAATGACGGGGCAACCAACTCAACATTTCCGGCCCACCTCAAACCCTCGTCGCTGTGGGCTTCTACGCAGTCGCCTGGGGTGAGAACTGACAGCAGGCCTACGTGTGTTTTTGTGTCAGAGCTTGTCATGGTGTCTCCTGGATAATGCGGGCTGTGGTGTACCAAGATTGGCTGCCGGTGATTTCCGGGCCAACGTCGGGTGAAAGTCGTTGGGTATGCGCACCTCGTCGCTCCTCCTCGCCGGTTGTGCTTTTTGGTCGGGCCTCCGGCTCAAATGAAACGCTCAGATGCACACGCCCACGTCGGATTGATGCGCGCTACGGTGCGCATGCTTACCTAACGCTTTGCAAGTCGGAGCAGGCTAGGGCGTGACGTAAGGACGCGGGGCGTTTACTGGGAGGCGGCAGCGAACGATTCTTTGTCATCGACTGTGGAGAACCTCGAATGCTGAGAACTGTTGCCCCTGATTGGTGTTGAGCGACGCGGAGGCGGCGCTCAACACCGGGGTTTGTTCCGTTTTTCCCAGGCCTCGGCCAGCGGATTACAGTCGAGGGATCGCCATGTACTTGTATTCGAGGAACTCGTCAATGCCCAGGCGGCCGCCCTCCCGGCCCAGGCCGGAGGCTTTGACCCCGCCGAACGGGGCGGCGGCGTTGGCAACGATGCCTGTGTTCAGGCCGAGCATGCCGACTTCGAGGGCCTCCCCCACGCGGAACCCGCGGTCCACGTCCTGAGTGAACAGGTAGCCCACGAGGCCGAACGGGGTGTCGTTGGCCCTGAGGATGGCTTCTTCCTCGGTGTCGAACGGGATGACCGGCGCCACCGGACCGAAGATCTCCTCGCTCATGAGGTTTGACTCCGGTGAGACGTCCGAGAGGACTGTAGGCGAGTAGAAGTATCCGGGGCGGTCTGGCCGGCTCCCGCCGGTAACGACCTTCGCGCCCTTGGTGACAGCATCGTCGACAAGCTCCTGGACCTTGCGGAGCGCCTTCTCTTCAACGAGCGGGCCGACCTCGGTGCCGGGCTCGGTGCCGTCGCCGACCGACAACAAGCTCAGACGGGCGGCGAGGCGGCGGGCGAATTGCTCTGCAATGGGCCGCTGGACGAAGATCCGGTTGGCTGCAGTGCAGGCCTCACCCATGTTGCGCATCTTGGCCGCGACCGCCCCTTCGACAGCACGATCCAGATCGGCGTCCTCGAAGACGATGAAGGGGGCGTTTCCTCCGAGCTCCATTGAGGAGCGCATAACGTGCTGGGCCGCCTGCTCGAGCAGGCGGACACCGACCTCAGTCGATCCGGTAAAGCTGATCTTGCGGGCGATCCCGCTCGACATCCAGGGCGAGACCACCGAAGACGCCTTGGTGGTGCACACGACGTTGAGGACACCCTTGGGGAGGCCAGCCTCGACCAGGATGTCCACAAGCGCCAGGGACGTGAGCGGTGTGAGGGCTGCGGGTTTGAACACGATGGTGCAGCCGGCCGCGATGGCCGGTCCGATCTTGCGCATGCCCATCGCGATCGGGAAGTTCCACGGAGTGACGAGAACAACGGGGCCTACAGGTTCCCGTGAGACAAGGACGCGGGTCTTGCCGTCGCCCGATGTCGTGTGGTCGCCGCCAATGCGGACCGCTTCTTCGGAGAACCAGCGGAAGTAGTCGGCAGCGTAGGCGATCTCGCCCTTGGCCTCGGCGAGGGGCTTCCCCATTTCAGAGGTCATGATGAGGGCGATTTCATCCTGCCTGGCCATGACGAGGTCGTAGGCGCGGCGCAGAATCTCGCTGCGCTCACGGGGAGCTGTCCGGGCCCACTCTTTCTGCACACGGCCTGCGGTTTCGATGGCGCGCTGTGCGTCCTCGGGCCCGCCGTCGGCCACGGTCGCGATGACCTCCTCGGTTGCCGGATTGACGACGTCGAAGCGGGCACCGGACGCGGCTTCGCCCCACTGTCCGTCAATGAAGAGACCCGTGCTGACTTTGGCGATGACCTCGCGTGCCCGCTCTGAGACGCTGATGTCGCTGACATTGGTGGTCATGAGAGTTCCTCTGTTTCCTTGGTGTGACGGTCTTTGCTGGTGATGGAAGCCGGGATTGAAACGGTGCTGGTTCCCGGGTCCAGAATCTGGGCCAGGTGCAGTCCGGGCCTCGAGGGCTCAAGCTGATCTACCTGTCTGGCGCAGGAGAAGCCATCGGTCAGCACGACGTCGTCGTGGCCGGTGGCCCTGAGCGCCGGGGCAAGCGCGTTCTCCGCGACCTGCATGCTCACGTCGTAGTGGTTGGCTTCGAACCCGAAGTTTCCGGCCACACCGCAGCAGCCTGTTGCGTCCGCCACGTCGCCGATACCGGCCGCCTGCAGTACCGAGCGCTGAGTGCCTGCACCGAAGACGGAGTATTCGTGGCAGTGCGTCTGGAGCACCACCTTTTCCGGCAAGGGCGTCGCCGGTGCGGGTTTCCAGCCTGACTCCGTGAGCTCGTGTATGTGGGAGGCGAAGCTGCGCACCCTGGCAGCGACCCTGCGCGCCTGATCCGTATGAACCAGTTCCGGAAGGTCTTTGCGGAGCGCTGCAGCGCAGCTCGGCTCCACGACGACGATCGGGCGGTCGGTACCGTCATCGAGCGCGATCGCAGCCCTGTTCAGCAGCTTCTTGGCAGTGTCCAGCTGCCCGGTGGAAATCCAGGTCAGGCCGCAGCAAGCATCGGCGGAGCATTCCGTGGGGCCTGTGCTGGCGAGAAGGCGGGCGGCTGCTCCGGCGACCTCCGGACGGAACCCGCGGGTGAAGGTATCCACGAAAAGCACTACCCCTTCGGCGGCGGGGTGGTCGTTCGTGTCACTGCCAGTGAACTTGCGAACCTGCCCAACGCCTGCCGCAGCGACTTCACGCCGCCATTCATTGGCTCCGGCGAAGCGGGGCATTGTCCGCTCCCTGGTGAGCCCACCCAACGCAGATACTGTTTTGGCCAGCGGCGTGGACATGATGGCGTTGACGACCGGGGCCAGGCGCCCGGTGATCTTCAGCCATCGCGGCAGCCAACCCAGGGAGAAGTGTGAGAGCGGGCGGAGTTTGCCCTCGTAGTAGTGCGAGAAGAATTCGGATTTGTAGGTGGCCATGTCGACGCCGGTGGGGCAGTCGCTGGAGCAGGCCTTGCAGGCCAGGCACAGGTCAAGCACGTCCCTGACTTCCTCGGATTTCCAGCCCTCCTCGACCGTGCGCGCGCCGCGGACCATGTCTTGGAGAACGCGGGAGCGGCCACGGGTGGAGTCCTTTTCATCCTTGGTGGCACGGTAGCTCGGGCACATCACCCCGCCGCTGTCGGAGCGGCACCGGCCCACGCCGATGCAGCTTTGGACGGCGTCAACCCACGGGTCCGTCCCTGCTGATCCGACCGGGCGCAGGTCGAAGCTCGTGCGCCATTCCCGTTCCGGTACTCCGGCGAGGGCCAGGTTGGCGTCCATGGGATCGGGATCGGTCATGGAGCCCGGATTCAGGATGCCTTCCGGGTCCCACAGACGGCGGCACTCGGAGAATGCGGCCATTACCTCGGGTGAGTACATGAGGGGCAGGAGTTCGGAGCGGGCGCGCCCGTCGCCGTGCTCGCCCGACAGCGATCCGCCGTGTCGGACGACGAGTTCCGCGGCCCGGCGGGTGAACGTGCGGAAGACTTCCCGGCCCTCCTCGCTGCGCAGGTCATAGGTGATGCGGATGTGCATGCAGCCGGCCCCGAAGTGCCCGTACATGACCCCGGTGAGCCCATGCTCGGCCAGGAGTTCGCGGAGGTCCGCCAGGTAATCGGCAAGCCGTTCGGGTGCGACGGCGGAGTCTTCCCACCCCGGCCAGGACTGGCCCCCCGTGGCAAGGCGGGAGGAAAGTCCCGCGCCGTCTTCCCGCACGCGCCAGAGCGAAGCTCGTTCCGCCGGGTCGGCGGCGGCGCGGCCCTGGACCAGGCGGCCGTCTTTCGCTAGCCGGGCGAGCAGCCGGTCCGCCTGGCTGCGCACCGCGTCCAGGTCGTCACCGTCGAGGTCCACGAAAAGCCAGGCCCGCCCCTCGGGCAGACCCAGGACGGAATCAGGTCCACGGCGGTGCCGCATGGTGGCGACGATCGCCTCGTCGGTGCCTTCGACTGCGGCCGGGTTGAACTCGAGGATCGTGGTGATGTCCCGCGCGGCGTCGACGACGTCGTCATAGCCGAGGCACACGAGCAGCGCGGCTGCCGGTTTGGGTACCAGCTTCATTCGAGCACCCACGACGATGGCCCATGTGCCCTCGGAGCCGACAACGGCGCGCGCGATGTTGAACTTCTTTTCCGGCAGGAGATTCTCGAGGTGGTAGCCGGAGACCTGCCGGGGGATGTTGCCGAATTCGAGGCGGAAGGCGCTCAGGTTCTTCTGTGCGAGCCTGGCCAGGGACGTCGTGAGGGCCTCGGCGCGGGTCACAGAGAAGGAGTCGGCGGGGTCGGTGGCCTGGAGCCCTGTCTCGTTGGCTGTCAGGCGGGCTCCGTCGGAGGTGACGAGGTCAATCTCTGACACGTGGTCGGAGGTGCGGCCGTAGCGGACGGAGTGGTTGCCGCACGCGTCGTTGCCGATCGATCCGCCGACCGTGGCGCGGTTTTTGGACGAAGGGTCCGGGGCGAAGGTGGAGCGTCCGCCGGTGGCGCGTTCCACCTCGCGGGACAGGACCGAGAGGATGACGCCTGGTTCGACGTCGACCGTCCCCGCGTCCTCATTGATGGCCAGGACACGGTCCATGTGCCGCGAGAAGTCCAGGACAAGGCCGGGGCCGATGGCGTTACCCGCCATGGACGTGCCGCCCCCTCTGGCGATGACGGCGGTTCCGCTTGCCCGACAGGCTGCGAGAGCGGCGACGACGTCGGCAACAGTCCGGGGAAACGCGACCGCGAGTGGCTCCATACGGTAATTGGAAGCATCGTAGGAATATTCGGAACGCCGCCGCGGCGACGCGTCCGCCAACACCCCCGCCTTTCCAAGTTCCCGGAGCAACGACGCCGCCCGGTCGCTCATCTCAGGGGGCGTCCCGTTGTCGGCGTCCACAGGTACCCCGTCAAAGTTGCGTTCGTGCAGCGGCTCGGGGCCGTGCAACGCCGAACGGCTGGTGGAATCGGTCATGGGCATGAGTTCTTTCTCGTCACGGCAATCAGTCTCCGGCCAGGGCAGCCACCGGGTCAGGCCCGGTCGCTCCACTGTGTGGTTTAGAAAGGTAGGGAGCATCGGGTGGAGGAACTCGCTGCGTTCCGTAGGCCTGGACAGGCGTCGGACCCTCTTTGGGCAGGACTTCGTTGCAGCGTTCGGGGCCGTCATTATCTCCGGGCGCCGCCACCCGACTTTCGGTTCCGAACAGGATTTAGATGGATGGGCGCTGGCCTTCCTGATACACCGCAGTCGGCGCCCGGACGCGTCACGGTCCGAAGTCCCAGTGAAGCGTCCAAGCCTCTTCTCCTTCGTGGCGGTCGCCCTTCTGTATCCAGTCACGGGCCTCCGGGTTCGATGCGATGACAATTCCACTACCTCACACTCCTGGAATGAGGATCGTGGCCGCTCGTCAAGGCAATTATCGGTCCCACGCCCGCTTCTTGAATAGTATCCCATTATATGGGATACCGTCAAGAATATGCTCCATGCCGGGTGGCACATTCGGCCGCAACTTTGCCGCGGCAAGCGCTTCACGGCAGTATGTTGACAATATCCCATATCCCGGGATACATTCATGTGAGCAAGGACACGGTCCACCAGGCACGTCGCTGCGCTGGTCCCTCATAGAAGATCCTGTCGGGCTCTTGCCGCTGCGGGGCCCCGATTCATGAAGGACAGGACATGTGCGTATGCAAGGCATGGGACCCCCTGAAGCGACACCATTGAGTTCAAGGGTGGGCATGTAGCAAAACGCGACGCCTCGATAAGCGGGATATGTGTCGCGGTGCCGGCTTCGAACAAGAAGGGGCAATTCCCCCAGCGTTCGAGGACCGGAAATTATTAGATCGTCTTTCGCGTACGCGGCGATGGACGAGTCACTTTGACTTTCCTCAAGGAGGAGGCGAGATGAGCATCAATCAAAGCTCCAACGACTACTTGACAGACGGACCCATTTCGACGATGGAGATGGATCAGACCCACAACAAGGAGTCAATGCTGCGGAGAATCACCGTAGCAGCCTCAGTGGGATCCCTGATCGAGTACTTCGATCTCGCCGTTTACGGCGCGTTTGCCTCGGTGATGGCTAAAGTGTTCTTCCCTGGTGCGGACGACACGGCTGACCTTCTAAACACCTTCGCCGTCTTCGCCGTGGCGTTCGTCGCACGCCCACTTGGTGGCCTGTTCTGGGGACCGCTGGGCGACCGGATTGGCCGTAAGCGCACGCTGGCGGCGATCATCATCATCATGGCGCTGGCAACAGCGGCAATCGGGCTACTGCCAAGCCATGCCGCCATCGGCACACTCGCTCCGCTCGCACTTGTGGTGCTGCGCTTCGTGCAGGGCATTTCTGCCGGCGGCGAGATCCCAGGCGCGGCGACGTTCGTGGCTGAGCACACCCACACCAACAAGCGCGCGCTGCAGACGAGTTTCCTCATGTGGGGAGTGTCAATCGGGCAACTCGCCGGGCTCCTTGTTGCGACCGTGCTATTTTCGGTACTTTCAGCTGAGGACATGCAGAGTTGGGGCTGGCGGGTTCCGTTCTTGCTGGGACTTCCGCTCGGCGCCATTGGCCTCTACATCCGCTCAAGAGTCTCGGAGTCCCCCGAGTTTCTGAAGGTCGAGCAAACGGTCGCGAAGGCGAATCCCCTGAAGGCAATCCTTGGCAATGCCCAGGGCTTGCGCATGCTCGGCAAGGCACTCCTGTTCACCCTGCCCATGGCATTCACCGGCTACATGCTGCTCACGTACATGCCGGCTTACCTCACCAAAAGCCTGCACCTCACCAGCGGGGATGCACTGCTGGCGGTCAGTGCCGCCATGATCGTCGCCATGATCCTGCAGCCAGTCGCCGGGCGTCTATCAGACCGCATCGGACGCCGCCGGATGCTGCTGACCGTCTGCCTGACAGAGCTGGCCCTCGCCCTCCCCGCGTTCGCCCTGCTGCAAAGCGGACATGGCGACGGCGGTGCCCTCCTCCCTTCCCTCGGCCTGATTCTGCTCGGAGTAGTACACGGGGCGGGCACGGGAACACAGAGTGCACCGACCCTGGAGTCCTTCCCCACGCGATACCGCTACACCGGCTTCGCGCTGGCCCTCGGCCTGGTCGCAGCGCTCCTCAGTGGCCCAACCCCCTACATCGCCACATGGCTGGTCGCCGCAACGGGCAACGGATATGCCCCTGCGTGGCTACTCATGGCCTCGGTGATTCCGCCCATCATTGGATTCTTCTTCATCAAAGAGACCGCCAACCGCCCGCTGCCCAGCTGAAGCAACCGATAGACGCGATCCAAAGGCCTGCCGTGCTTGCGGCAGGCCTTTGGTATGCTGCCCCGATCTGTATCTCTCAAACGCGTGGTCGGGGCGCAGTAGTTCCGGTACCGACTTGGCCACTCGTGCTGGCCCAATTATTCGGACCGCAGGATCCCCGCAGGTGGTATGCCTCCAAATGGTCAATGGTTCCGGTCGAACTGGAGGTATGACGAACCCGACTCCTCCTTTGAAAGCGTAGATGCGTCTCATTGCGTTTCGGCGGCGCATGTTTGTCGATGGCCGCGAAGGGTGGCCCACGAATCGATCGCGAAGGTTGCCGATGAGCCCGGCGATGGTGAGGTTCGGGCGGGCGGCGCGGTTCGAGGTGGAGGTCCTGATCCATCTGAGCGGGGTGAGACACGGGAGGACCCGCAAGCTGGCCATCGCCGAATCATCGATGGACGAGATCGTTGAGCTGGCGGGCAATTCCAAGTCTGCAGGCCAGCCGCACTGCTCTGTGCGGACGATGCTGGCGAGGGGTGCCTTAGGTCTTAGGCTCGGGCGCACCGTATTTGGGCGGCCCGGGGGCTTGACGGCTCTGGCGGAAGCGTAGAAGCTCCCCAACGAACCTGGGTTCGAGCAAAAGCTCATCTACTAAACCGAGGAATACCTCGCCGCTGCAACGCCAGCCCATACCCTCACCTGGACCGCGACAGCAGCCCCTATCCTCAAAAGTGGCCCGCCGCCCATCGTGCACGAAGCACCAAACAGAACGGAGACACTGCACGTGTTGCCGGCTGGGATGCTATGTGAACCGCGTGTTACTGCGGAGTTATTCACAACCCGGCCTTGGCAGGCAGGGTAAAGAGGCGGTTGCCCCAATTACTCCAGTACACCGTTGGAGTCGCTACAGGTGTCTTGCACCGGTCATCGCACGGACGCACCACGCCGCAGAAACCCTTCAAGACGGCACCCTCGACCGGGGCCATCATGGGGGCAGGCTTACCAGCGAACCAAGGTCGGTTTCAGCACACGGGCCGGCATTCCATCCGGTGCCTCGCGGGCTTGTGACAACAATCGGACGGGGGCAGTAGCCTGCTGTGACGAGAGACCATGACCGGCACGTGCCGGTCATGGTCTCTCGTCTTATCGCGGTGCAGGTTCGGTGATCTCCGCCGGTGACCCGTAGCGTGACGACGCTACCTTTGCCTAACCGACGGTTTCGCTTTGAGCGGGCTTCGCTGCCCGCAGGCTGTAACGTCGCCCTGAGATCAGGGCTTCTACTGAGGGTGGCCTAAGCAGGACCGAGCTGGGGCCACCCGCTCTGATGGGGGTTACCAGGAGGTAACGATGGTCCGCGGGGCTGGACTGTTGCAGGCACCGCCCCGGCACGGGGTGTGGAAGTGCACATGGCAAAGGGTCCAGGGGGTCGCCGGACTCCCTGCCCCTTAGGCCTTGTCCGCAGATTCGGTGCCGACCAGCCGCGTGCCTGCTGCTCGGTCCACCAGCCCAGCCACGGTGTCGACTAGAGCGTTTGGACCGAACTCGTTCACACTGGCCTGCATTACGTCTCTTGTCACGTTGCCATACAGCAATGGGACGCCCGAGTCGGTGCCCAGTTGGCATGCCAGGTTCAAATCCTTGAGGGTCAGCCCCAGCGTGAAGGCGACGTTCATTCGACCCTCAATGATTTGGGGCACCATGAACCGCTCGAGGTATGCATTTCGCCCTCCACTGGCCACGAGGATCTCGACAACCTTACGCGGATCCAGGCCGTTTTTGACGGCCAGGGTCATGGCCTCCAAGGAGACGAGGCGCTGCGTGGCGGACACCATGTTGTTGACCAACTTCACGGTCTGACCAGCCCCGACCTCACCGGCATGAAAGATATTCGGACTGATGGATCGCAACACGGGAAGCACGTGCTCGAATTGCGACAGGCTGCTCCCGACCATGATGGCAATCGTGCCCTCTTCAGCCTTGGTGGGACCGCCGCTCACTGGTGCATCGATGAATGTCACGCCTTTAGCCTCGAGCGACTTGGCGATCTCACGCGTCATGCTGGGATCACCGGTCGTCTGGTCGATGACGATGGTGCCTGTCCTCAGCGATTCAGCGAGGCCCCCATTGTCAAATAGGGCACTCCGGACATGGCGCGAGGTCGGCAAGCACAGCAGGATCGTGTCGCATGTTGCCGCGACGGCGGCTGGTGTCGATGCCGCTTTCGCCCCTGAGGCAACGAGTCCCTGGACGGCGTCCGGGTTCATGTCGTAGACGGTCACCTCGTGCTCACGCACGATCCGGCGGGCCAAGGCGCCTCCCATGTTTCCGAGACCGATATAGCCAATACTCATCGTGCGTTTCCTCCTGTGTGCTGTGATTCAGGCGTTTGGGGCAGGGAAGTGCCCGCTGATTTTGGCGCAGCTTTCGGCGGAGCAGCACGACGGCAAGGACGCTGTGGCCGCGTCTGCCGACATGTATGACCCGCTGACGACGCCGTTTTGATTGCCTGCACCGCGCCGCGGAGGGAGAGACTTTCCCTGCTTGATAAATGATATCCCATCATGTGGGAATTGTCAGCTATAGGTCGACCGCTCTGAGGTCGCGTCCGCGCGACTTCCTGGGGCCGATACCAAGGACGGCCTGATTCATGGTGGCGCGGTCGCCATGTGGCCATGACGTCAGGTGTACTTGCGTACGTCCAGCCACGGTTTGCCTGAAGTCGAACGCAACGGCCATTCAGCAATGGATGGACGGGGCGGAGGCCACGCCAGGCAATCCGCGGGGGAATGATCCCCCCGCATGGTCGGCGCGCTGACTGTGTGCGGCAAAACCGACTTGGCCGTCAACGCGTCCGGGCAGCCCTCGTTCGCCGAGTTACTTCGGGCGGGGCCGGTGGGCATTTTCCGGCAGCGGAGGCGAAGCTCATCGCAACGTTGATGGGGCGCCTCGTGTGCCCGGTTCGAGGCGGAAGCCGGCCGTTCTCGGGGCAGGTGGGCAAGTACTGCTTGGCATTTATGCCTGTGGCTTTAGGAGAGTATCCGAACCCATCCTTTATGATGAGACTTTGTCAATGATGCAAGGGGCGCTCCGTCCGGGGCTGCACGACATGGAGTATGAGGGCTTAGGTCATGACGGGATTGGATTCAGCAAATGGCGTCGGCGAGGTGGTATCGGCTCCGGACAGTGCGAGCAGCCTGGCCAAAATGCTCAACATCCTGCAGCTGTTCAGCGAGTCCGAGCCGGTGTGGTCGACGGCTGCCATCATTGAGGCCTTGGAGACCTCCAGGTCAACGGGGTACCGCTACATCAAGACCCTGCATGACGCAGGCCTGCTCAACGCCACCCGCAACGGCTACTACAGCCTCGGCCCCGGGATCATCGAGATGGACCTCCAGATCCGCCTGACGGACCCGCTGCTCTTGGCCAGCCATGGCGTCCTCGAGGACTTGGTGGACAAGATCGGGCACTCGGCCCTTTTGTGTACCGCGTTTCACGATTCCGTCTTGTGCGTCGGCGAGGCCCGCGCCCCGCTAAGCCCGGAGAACCGGTTCAGCCGCGGCCAGCGGCGACCATTGTTTCAAGGAGCGGTATCGAAGGTCATCCTGGCTTACCTGCCCCATCATCGCCTGAAGGCTATCTACCCTCGCCAGCGCGCAGAAATTGAGAAGGCCGGTCTGGGCAGCGACTGGAAAGAGTTCCGGGCTGCCCTGGGCGAGATCAAAAGGGCCGGTTACGCCTTGACCAAGGGAGAATTTAACCCCGGCGTCTACAGTGTCGCCGCACCAATTCTCACCGATCAGAAGACATCACTGGGCAGTGTCGGTGTCGCCTGGGATGAGAAGGAGCGGCGCGATGTCGATGTTCAGAAGGCTGTATTCGCCGTCAAGCAGGCAGCAATGACAGTATCTGATCGTCTGGCGGAGAAGCGTCAGCCCTGAAATGCACGGAGGGGCGGGAGCCTCCGCCCCCCCAAGAACTTCGAAGCGTCCCCGAAGTGAAGTACACCTACGACCCTCGCTACTTCGTTTAGACCTGCTAGCAAGAGTGTCTCTGTAACAGCCTAGATATTTGGGCAACATTTTCCGGTGACCGCCCCAGCCCGATTTCACCGCCCGGACCCATCGCCCTTAGCTGATTCCGTCGGCGAAGCATCCGCCCCCCGCGCTCACCCCTGGCCGGAGCGACCGGCCCGGGGTGAGGCAGGGGATAGATGCGGAGGAAGCCAGCTGAATGAAGTTTCAGTGAAACGGTCGCGGGAGCAGCTCAATTGTCATCGCCAGTGTCCCCTGCCGACTCAGTGAAGAGCTCGAGACCCGCTTTGGCTGCGCATAGACCTGCAGGCCAGCCCGCATAGAAGGCGACCTGAACGACGAGCCCCCGCAATTCGTCGACGGTAACGCCGTTATCAACGGCCCGCTTGAGGTGGTTGGTCAGCTCTTCGCCATTTCCGTTGGATGCCAGTACCGCGCAGGTGACCAGGCTGCGATCTCGCGGACTTAGTTCCGCCTGCTCCCAGACGTCGCCGAATAGGACATCATCGCGCAGCCTGCCCAGCTGGGGCACGGCCCGGTAAAGGGGGTGAACCCGCCCTGGCGAGTTCATGTCTTGGCCTTCGTGCTCAGACTTCGTCATTCTGCTACCGCCTCTTTAATTTTGTCGGGGTCGACGGCGATCTTGGTGCCGCTTCGTTCCAGCTGAAGAGTGAGGAAAGACCGGGCGTCCCTGTCGCCGTATCCAAGTGCCATGGCTTCGGTCATCTCTTCCTTGACGAGATTTGCCAGGCGCAACGGAACCCCCAGTTCGTTCGCAAGGCCGGTGCCGAGTACTGCGTCCTTGTAAGCGAGCTTTAGGGCGAATGCAGGTTCGTCGAATGTCCCAGGGAGGAATTGGTTTACCAGTAGATCCAGAGGTGACTGTTTGCCGGCTGATCCCAGGCGAAGCGCCTTCCAAAGATCGAGCGGCTCAACCCCGGCTTTTACTCCAACCGAAAAGACCTCCGCCATGGCCTCCCACAACATGAACCCCAGCAGATTGTGTGTCAGCTTGACGACGTTTCCCGAGCCCACTGCCCCTACATGGACAGCGCTCTTGCCGACCGCCTTAAGCAGATCCTCGTGGCGCTCGAAAATATTCTGCTCACCGCCGACCCAGATCGCCAGGTCGCCGGACTCGGCACCGGGGGGACCCCCGCTTACCGGTGCATCAAGCATATGGGCGCCGACCTTCTCGAACTCCTCTGCCATCCGTCGCGACAACGACCTCGAACTTGTCGACAGATCGTAGAGAACGAAACCCTTGGTGGCGTTGGCGAGCACACCTTCTGCGCCCAGGACGACCTGCTCTATTTCTGTTGGACCCGGCAGCGAGGTGAAGAGAACGTCCACAAGGCGCGTGAGTTCAGCGACGCTGGCGGCAAGTTTAGCTCCACTCTCGACCAGCGCTTCGGCCGCTTGGGGGTTCAGATCGAACACGACAAGCTCATAGCCTGCCGAGAGAATATTACTCGCCATGTGTCTGCCCATTAGCCCCAGACCGATAAATCCGACTTTTACCATCCCAAATTCCCTCTCATTGTCATCGAAGCGGGCTTGCGTGCCCCTATCGAAGGATCTCTGCAATCGACCCGTCAGGATCTGTATTCATGCAGTCATGCGGCGCTGCGAATTCGCGGATCTCGAAGCCTGACTTTCTGGCCGGCTACGAAGTTTCCCATGCCGGAGACTTTGGAGCTGTGCACAGACCATTTCGTCCCGAGAGCCCCCGGATTGATTACGCAGGGCATTCAGGTAGGTCGAACCAGCCCGCAACCTTTGACATCAGGACGACCGCACCAATGCCCCAATGACAGGACTCCTACAACGGCACATCTCCCCGTAGAAGCGTCGGCCCTGACACCTGGGGCCAAGGTTGAACCCGTTCATGAATCACTCATCACGGACATGCACTCCACCGACGCTTCTTGTGATCAGAGCTGGATGTAGACGCTCTTGGTGTAGAGGTAGGTGTCCATGTGTGCGGCGGTGCCTTTGTAGCCGTACCCGCTGGTCTTCGTACCGCTGAATCCCACCATTGGGTCGATGTAGCCGTAGCAGTTCACCCACATGGTGCCTGTGTGCACGCCCTGGACAACCCGAAGAGCCGTGGACAGGCTTTGCGACCAGACCGCCCCGCCCAAGCCGTATTCGCTGTCATTGGCGAGGGCTATCGCGTCGTCTACGTCGTCGAATGGAAGGATCGACAGGACTGGTCCGAAGATCTCTTCGCGGGCGATGCGCATGTCGTTTGTCACGCCGCCGAAGACGCTCGGTTGCATGAAGTATCCGTTCCCGAGCTCGTTGCCGAGCCGTTGGCCGCCATAGAGCAGTTCGGCGCCTTCGTTCCGGCCAATGTCGATGTAGGACAGGACTGTGTCCAGCTGGGTTTGGTTGATGACCGGCCCCAGGGTGGCCGTGTCGTCCAGGCTGTGCCCGACCCTAAGGGTGTCCATGAACGCCAGCAGGCGTTTGGTGAACTCATCCACGATGGACCTCTGCACGAGCACCCTGGTGCCGGCGAAACAGATCTGGCCGGAGTTGGAGAAGACGCCCATCGCGGCCCCTGGCACGGCCTTGTCCAGGTCTGCATCCGCGCAGATGATGTCGGCAGACTTGCCGCCGAGCTCCAGCTGCAGCTTTTTGATGTTTGCAGTGGACGCCTCGATGATCCGGCGGCCGGTCTCAGTGGATCCGGTGAAGGCGATGCGGTCGACGTCGGGGTGGGCCGCCAGTGCATTGCCTGCTTCCCGGCCAGGGCCGGTGACGACATTGATGACACCGGCCGCCACGCCGGCCTCGTGCAGGATCTCGGCCACCCGCAGCACGGACAGGGATGCTTCCGACGCCGGCTTCAGCACGGCGGTGCACCCGCTGGCCAGCACGGCACCGATGATCCAGAACTGGCTGTTGAGCGGGCCGTTCCAGGGAATGATTCCGCCGATGACCCCGACCGGGGCCTTCAACGTCATGGTGGTGACGTTGCCGGGGACGCCGTTCATCAGCGTCTCGCCCGAGACGTTCATCGCCTGCGATGCGAAAAATGCCAACATCTTCATCAGGGAGGCTTTAGTGTTGCGCAGACGTGAGACCGGGGCACCCATGTCCAGGGCCTCGATCTGGATCAGCTCCTCGAACCTCTGGTCCAGGACCTGAGCGATGCGCGTCAGCAGCGCCTGACGCTCGTAAGGGGTCCACGTGCCCCACTGGCCAGTGAACGCTTTGCGCGCAGCGAGAACCGCATGGTCTACGTCGGCCTGACCACCGGAGGCGAACCGTGCCAGGACCTCGCCGGTAGACGGGTTCGTCGTGGTCAGCGTCCGTCCGGACACGGCGGGAACATGTTGGCCGTCGATGAAGAGATGGTGAACGTCGCGGGACAAGAAGCCTTTGGCCTGCTCATTCAGAGCGAAGTCCGGCTGGGTTGTGGTCATTGCTTTCCTCTCAAGTGACCTTTGACTTTCCGTCAGTCGAAGATGAAGACGCCTTTGCCGATCTTGCGCTGATCGAACAGTTCATAGGCCTTTTCGGCCTCATCCAGCCGGAACTCGTTGGTGAACAGGGCCTCCACGTCGAGCCTGCGCTCGGCCACGAACTGAGCGCATTCCTCCTGCTGGTTCTTGCTGAAGGTGAGCGAGCCCACGACAGTTTTCTGCAACTGGATGAGTTCCTCGCTGTCGAATTCGACCTTGCCGAAGACTCCCACCATGCCGACAGTTCCCCAGGGGCGCAGTGCCTGGATAGCCTGACGGCGCACGGTGGTGTTGGCGCTGCATTCGATGGACTTGTCTGCGCCTGCGCCGTCGCGGGTCAGGTCGCGGACAGCGGCGACGGGGTCCTGCTCTCTTGAGTTGATGACGTAGTCGGCACCGAACTTTTTGGCCATCTCCAGCCGGGAGGGTTCGACATCGACGGCGATGACCCGGGCGCCGAAGGCCGTGGCAAGCATGGTGGCGCTCAGGCCGACGGGTCCCTGCCCGAAGATCGCAACGGTATCATCGGCTGACAGGCTCACCCTCTTGATCGCCGCGAAGGCCGTTCCGGTGCCGCACGAGATTGCCGCACCGGTCTTGAATGAAAGTGAGTCGGGCAGCTTGATGAGTGTGTGGGCGGGGACCTTCATAAAGTCAGCATGTCCGCCGTCGCCGTCCAGCCCGCCGAATACCGTGCGTGCATTTGGGCAGTACTGCGTGAAGCCTGAACGGCAGTATTGGCAGGTTCGGCATCCGTCGTAGTGGTGGACCATGACCCGGTCTCCCACCTTGGCCTCGCTGGGGCGCACGGCCTCACCGACAAGCTCGACTACTCCGCACGGCTCGTGCCCTTCGATGACCAGCCTGGATCCTGTGCGCAGGGGGCCGTGGAGGTGGTTGAGGTCGCTCCCGCACATCCCGGAGGCCTTCATGCGGATTACAACTTCATCCGGCCCGGGGACGGGGTCAGGGTATTCACGGAGTTCAAGCTTACTGTCGCCCAGGAAAACAACTGTTTGCATGTAACGCTCCTCTATAGGCAGGAGATGGACGGCGGTGCAGCCATGCGGCGCAGCCTGGCATGAGCACGGAAGTTAGCGGGAGGAATCCATCCACAAGGAGGCGGTGCGACGGAGAAGTCGCGGCACGCAGGGCAAGCTTCGTTCCAGGTGAGACTTGCGCCGTGCGCACGGATTCGCTCGACAATGTTCGGTCACGTGTCCAAGTACCTTTACTGTTCGTTGGCGCTCCCGCTCATACAGGTGAATGGAGCGCCCGGCTAGAGGGTGGGCCGCTTGTCTTGGCCATAACTGCCATAGCAATTAAGAGAATATCCTGTATTATGAGACTTTGTCAACAATGTGAGAACTGGCCGGCGCAAGGCTGCATTACATGGAATAAAGGACACGGGTCATGACGGGATTCAATTCGGCGAATGCAGCCGGCAAGGTGGTGTCGGTTCCGGACAGTGCGAGCAGTCTGGCCAAGATGCTCAATATTCTGCAGCTGTTCAGCGAGTCGGAGCCGGTGTGGTCGACGGCTGCCATCATTGAGGCCTTGGAGACCTCCAGGTCAACGGGGTACCGCTACATCAAGACCCTGCATGACGCAGGCCTGCTCAACGCCACCCGCAACGGCTATTACAGCCTCGGCCCGGGGATCATTGAGATGGACCTCCAGATTCGCCTGACGGACCCGCTGCTCTTGGCCAGCCATGGCGTCCTCGAGGATTTGGTGGACAAGATCGGGCACTCGGCCCTTTTGTGTACCGCGTACGGCGATTCCGTCTTGTGCGTCGGCGAGGCCCGCGGCCCCCTAAGTCCGGAGAACCGGTTCAGCCGAGGGCAGCGGCGCCCCCTACTTGGCGGAGGATCGGTGTCGAAGGTCATCCTGGCTTACCTGCCCCATCATCGCCTGAAAGCTATCTACCCTCGCCAGCGCGCAGAAATCGAGAACGCCGGGCTGGGCAGCACGTGGAGTTCCTTCCGCGCGACGCTGGGCGAGATCAAAAAAGACGGCCATCTCCTGACCATGGGGGAATTCAACCCCGGTGTCTACAGCGTTGCTGCACCCATTCTCACCGATCAGAAGACCGCCCTGGGCAGCGTAGGCGTCGCCTGGGATGAACATGTGCGGCGCGACGTTGATGTCCCGCGCGCCGTGCTCGCCGTCAAGCAGGCGGCGATGACCATATCGGAGCGGATGACGGAGAACAATCACCGCAACTGATAGCCGTGAAAGCGCGGGATGGTCAAAGGCCGCCGGAACCACCAATTGTCACGCCGGCCGCGCGCCGTCCCTAAAGGCTATGATTTCTGCCGACAAGCCGAAGAAGGGTTCGCCCCCGTCGGTAAAGGTCGTTGCCGTGGTAACTTCCGCCACAACGTCCTAAGGGCCCCAAGCTTGGCCATCTGGCTCCGCCCATAAGGCAACACGGGGCCCCGTGGGGCCCCGTGTCGCTCGCGTGCTCTGGTTGGCTTTAGAAGGTGTGGAGTACTGCGCGGAGGAACTCGGTTGGTTCGATTGCCTCGACGGGTACGGGGCCTTCATTGGCCAGGAATTCGTAGCCGGTTTCGGGGCCGTACTTTTCCCCGCCTGCGGTGACCTGGCCCTTGATCTGGAACAGGATTTCGATGGAGGGGTGCTGGCCGGCCTGGTACACGGCGCCCGGTTCGAGGCGCAGGAAGCCGATGCGCAGGTTGCGTTCGGTGAAGCTTCCGAGCCACTTCTCCGAGACCCCTTCGTCGGCCGACGGGAGCCAGTCGTAGGCTTCGGGGTTCATCGCGATCACGTCTTCGTACCGCGGAGTCGCGAACTCGAGCTTACGACCGGTGGCGTGCTCGAAGATCGCCTGCGACCCGTCCACGGTCTGGGCTTCACCATTGGCGTCCGTGTAGTGATACAGGCCCTTCTTGAACTCCCCGGTCTTGGCCAGTTCAGCATTACCTTCTTCACGCTGCGCGACACTGAGGTATCCGCCACCGCTCGCGCCGCCAGCCTGCAGCACCATGGTCCGAAGACCCTCAGCACGCGCCTGGGGGCCGTAGTGGACGCTTTCGGGGAAGTACCCGACCCACCCTTGCTCCAGCACATCCTTCTCGGTGTAGGGGAGGCTGCCCTCGATGACGTAGCGGATCTGGTCAAAGTTGTGCCGGTGCCGGGGCGTTCCCCAACCGCCGCTGCCCGTGAGGCCCATATTCAGGTCAAAGTTGTTGGGCGAACCATCTTCACCGAACAGCAGGTGCTTCTGGTCCAGCTTTCCCTCACGCATGGTTCCGACTCGTTCACTGCCGGTATCGGCTGCCTTGCTTACGCGCATTCTCCTGCTCCTTCACAAAAGTCGATGTCATCCCCCGGCAAGAACCGACGGGTTGCCGGCGTCCGCTCACCCATTGCGGTTCAGGCCTAACAAGACGCCGATAATTGACCATATCCCATAGTTCGGGATATAGTCAATCTTCAAATGCATTCATACGGGCGCTGCGGGGCTTGACTAAATCCCACAATGCGGGAAATACTAGGATCAAATGTATTTGGGCTAGTTGAACTATGCCCCACTTCATGCCGGCATAAAGCGACGAAGCGAGGTTCGACCATGACGACTGCACCCCATGAGGCTTCGACGTGCTGACGCGGCGCGGGACTTCAACGCCGAAGTTGCTTGATGGCTGCAGGTTGGTCAACTCAAGGGGTTCGCTCCTTGCTCCACATCTTCGTTCCGTATCTTCCAGTTTTAATGATCGACCTGGCCGTCAGCGGTGCATGCGGCGGGGCACTATTAGGACACAGCAGGCGTGATCGCACACTCCCCCAAGCCAGCGCTAGGATCACGACCGTGGTCCGAACGAACGACGACGTACCCGCACGAAAGGCGAGTTTCATGACCTCCGGCCGCCCCATTTCCCATCCATCTGAGGATTGGGATCCGCTCGCCACAGAGAACCATAGTGATCCGCGAGCTGTATATTCCCGTCTGCGCAATGAATGTCCGGTCGCGTGGAGCGACCGATTCGACGGGTTCTACGCCCTCACGCGTTTCAAGGATGTGACAGAGGCTGCCCTCGACTGGCACACCTTCACCAGCGCGCAGAAGACTCCGATTCCCGATGCCACCACCCCGGATCGTCCCCCTCGGGCACCTGCAGAGGTTGACCCGCCATTTCATACGGCCTACCGTGACCTGTTGAACAGGTTCTTCACGCCGGAGTACATCCGTCGTATTGAACCAGTGATCCGGCGTACGGCACGGGACCTGATCGGCCGGTGCGTTTCCCTGGGCGAGACCGACGCCGTTGCCTCCTTTACTTTCTACATGCCGATCCAGGTCCAGTGCATCTTCCTCGGCATCTCGGTCGAGGACGCCGAGCGCATCAAGACGACGATCAACCAGATTATTGATGCCGGCGCGGCAGGCGACACGGCAACGCATAAGGCCGCGAACGATGAGATGTACGAGTACATTTACCGCGTCCTTGAGTCGCGCAAAAAAGCGCCCTACGACCCGAACGATGTCATCAGCGCGATGATCCACGAGGAAGTTGATGGGAGGCGGCTCACCGACGACGACATCGCCGGCACGATCCGCTTGTTCCTCCAAGCAGGCCACGGCACCACGACCAACATGCTCGGCAGCATCATCCGGCATCTCGCCACGACCCCGGCTGATCAGAAGCGGCTCAGGAGCGAACCGAAGCTCATCCCACAGGCCATCGAGGAGTTGCTCCGTGTATGGACACCGGTCCGCCTCGTCGGCCGCAAGACAACCCGTGATGTCGAGATCGAGGGTCGGATGGTCCCCAAGGGATCGCGTGTCGGTCTGATGGTGTCGGCAGCAAATCTGGACGACCGCAAGTTCGAAAACGCGGATAAGGTCGATTTCGATCGCAAGCCCAACCCGCACATCGCGTTTGGATTTGGCCCGCACCGCTGCGTCGGTGCCTCCCTCGCACGAGAGCAACTGCGCATCGCGGTGGAAGAGCTGCTCTCCATGACGGACGATTTCGAGTTGACGGGTGAGCCCGAGTGGAGCACCTGGACCCACCTCGGCCCTTCCAAACTCCCCGTACGTTTCATTCCACGCTCGGTCGACCTGACAGGCAGCGTGATCAGGGCCGGCTACAGGGAGCTTGTCATGAATGTCGCCGCTGCCCGTACCGTGGCTGACCGCACCCTCGAGATCGAGCTGCGTGCCAATGAGGACGCAGAGCTCCCAGAATGGACCGCGGGCGCACACGTCGACCTGGTGCTGCCCGGTGACGTCGTCAGGTCCTATTCACTGGTCAACGGACCGTCGGACCGGACCCATTGGCGTGTCGCGGTCCTGCGCGAGGAGAACGGGCGCGGCGGATCCGCGATGATCCACACCCTGAAAGCCGGCGACCGGGTCCGGGTGCGCTGGCCACGCACCAACTTCGCTCTGGAGAGCGCCGAGCGCTACCACTTCTTCGCGAGCGGGATCGGCATCACACCAATCCTGCCAATGATTGAAGCGGCACAGGAGAGCGGTGTGCCATGGCGTCTGGACTACGTGGGGCGAACCAGGCCCCGCCTCGCCTACCTCGATCAGCTGGAGCACTACGAGTCAACGCAGATCCATCTGACGTCCGAACACGGTCGTCCGGACCTCGACGCCCTAGTCGCGACGACGGACGAACGGGCGGCAATCTATGCGTGCGGCTCGCAGGGTTTCCTTGTCGGCCTGGAGGAGGCCGCCAAGCGTGCCGGGCGGGAGCTGCACGCCGAGTGGTTCGCACCAAAGCCTGGCGCCCGACAGGGAGCAGCGGGTTCGCATGAAGCCTTCACCGTGCACCTCGAACGATCCAACATCGACGTGGCCGTTCAGCCCGGGCAATCCATCATTGACGCCTGCGCCGAAGTGGGCGTGACCATCCCCGGCGCCTGCTTCGAAGGCACCTGCAGCTCATGCCTGACCAACGTGCTGAAAGGGGTTCCAGACCACCGGGACTCCTTCCTCTCATCCAAGGAACAGGAGTCGAATAAACTGATGGCGGCGTGCGTTTCGAAATCGATGACCGACAGACTCGTGCTCGACTGGTAGATGATGAGTTTGCGTCGAAAATTCAAGGGTGCCTACAAGAAAACTGGTCGGAGGGCTGTCATTGGGGCGGTTCGGCGCTCCGAACCTCTCCAAGGATTTGGGCGTCCGTAACTTGTGGGAGGCCGAGTATCCTCATGCGTCTGACACTTTCATGGGGCGCTGGTGCAGGCGTGGGCGGCCGGCCGTCCACGCCTGACAGTCAAAGTTGAGCGCGCCATCAGGGATCAAGCAGCATGGATAGACGTTCATCGCGCTTCGTTATGCGGCCTACCCGGAACCCGTTGCCTTCGCGGCTAGCCTTTTCCTGGCTGTCCAGCTCGTTCAGCCAATTCGGTGGCACGGGGTCGTGTTCCTTGGTAGAACTGCATGCTATCCGGCAGCCCGGTCACTGTTGCGTTGGAACCGGAGATATCGATAGTGATTCTGCTGTTCGCCATGGGAGCGTTCGTGATGTGCAGGTCGCCGAAGGACTGGGGCAAAGCTGGATCCATCCATAGGCCGCCCCGGGCGACGTCCGCGTAGTAGCCCATCAGGGTCTTGATCAGCATGATTGGAGTGGTGGCGGCCCACGCTTGAGGCGAGCATGCAGTGGGATAGGGCACGGGTTCGTCGAAATGCTCACGGCTAAAGCCGCAAAATAACTCCGGAAGCCTGCCCCCCGAGAACTCGGCCGCCTCCAGAAGGGCTGTGGAGATCTGCTGCACATGCTCTGTGAAGCCGTACCTCAGGAGTCCGGCTGCAATGATCGCATTGTCGTGGGGCCAGACGGACCCATTGTGATAGCTAACAGGATTGTACGCGCCCATATCGCTCGCCAACGTTCGCACGCCCCAGCCGCTAAACATCTCTGGGGACATCAGCCGTTCGGCCACCAGCGCAGCCTTGTCATCATCGACAATGCCAAACATCAGACACTGCCCCATGTTAGAAGCGCAGGCGTCGACCGGCCGCTTGTTCCGGTCCAGGGCAACGGCGAAGTACCCATGTTCGGGCAACCAAAACTGCTCGTTGAACCGCCTCTTCAACTGTGCCGCGCGGTCCCGGTACTCCCTCGCCAACCGCAGATCGCCGGCGTCGTAGGCGAGCCAAGAGCGGGCCAAAAAGGCGCCGTAAACGTAGGCCTGCACCTCACACAGGGCGATCGGCGGCTCCGCCAGCCTGCCGTCGGCAAAGTTGATGCCGTCCCAGGAATCCTTCCAGCCTTGGTTGATAAGCCCTTGGTCGTTGAGGCGAGCATATTCAACGAAGCCATCGCCATCACGATCGCCATAATCCTGGATCCAGTCCAGCGCCCGGTCGACGTGCGGCAACAGGGCAGAGATGGATTCCGGAGTAAACCCCCAGCGGCTGACTTCCCCAAATAGGGCCACAAACAGCGGAGTGGCATCGACACTGCCGTAGTAGGCGGACTTGCCGCCCAGCGCCAGTCCGCTGGAGATGTCAAACCTAACCTCGTGCAGGATCTTTCCCGGCTCCTCCTCGCTCATCTCATCCACCACTCTGCCCTGGAGGCCAGCAAGGGTCTGGATGGTGCCGAAGGCCAAAGACGGATCAACCGGAAGCGCCATGAGGGAGGCCCAGAGTGAGTCCCTGCCGAACACCGTCATGAACCACGGTGCACCGGCAGCCACCACGATGCGCTCGGGGTGTTCAGGATCCTCGATGCGAAGCGCGCCCAGATCATCGTAGCTACGCCGCAGGGTTCGCTCGATGGAGCGGTTGCCCATCCGCAATACCGGAATCCTTCCTACCCACTCCTGGCGCCGCAGATCGCGCGGAGACAACTGGCCCTCGTCGGGACGAACGAAAGAAGCAACCGGACCAGACCCGTCAACTGTGGGCACTACACTCAGGCTGGTGCTCCATAACCCGTGCGGCGGAACAACGGCATGATACGTCAGTCCGTCGGAGGAAGTCTCAGCGCCGTTGGCCAACACAACGACGCCCTTCCGAATGTCCTGCCATGTGGCCCGGATGGTTAGGCTCGGGCCATTCAATTCACGGGATTCATTCCAGCGCCGCTGAATGCGTGCTTCCTTCACCTCGAACAGGTCAGCAAAATCCGCCTTGATCGTTAAGGCGACAACGCACTCTGCAGGAAGGGACGAGTAGTTTCGCACGGTGATCTGCTCTTGAATTCCAGCGCCCACCTCGCGAAGACGTTCGACGACGAGTGGACTGTCTTCGTACTCGTCCGTACGGCGCACTCGCCCAACAAACAGTGCCCTATACGGTTCCTTCGCCTTCGCGGCCAGCGGTTCCAAGGACTGACCGTTAATGGTCAGATGCCAACCAGACAAGATACGGGTGTCTGCATGAAAAACGCCGTGCGGATATTCCGGATCGATATCCCCATTCGCCGCGGAAATGCAGAATGACGAGCCCTCCACCAAAGTGACTGACCCAGGGCCCATCGGCCCAGCGGCAGTATCAGCATTCCATCCAGCCATCCCGATTCCTTCTGCGGATTGACTTCCAAAATTCAACCCCGGCAACACCGCGGGGCCCGATCAACGGCGTCACTCAGTACAAGAAACGCTACGCTTGTGTGCCAGCTGTCGCCAGATGCCGAGGTGTTCCGTACGGCCCTACCACGAAGGGTTATGCGATCCGTCGTTGATGGTCTATCGGCTGCTACCGGATTGCCGCGCGCCGCTGTGGTAGACCCGGTGGATGGGATTTGAGAATGGCTGAGCGAAAGGCACCTCCCAAGCAGCTGGCATGGGGTCCCGTGGGGCCGGTGACAGGCTCGGGGTGGACAAGCCCTGGAGCAATCGCTGACCCGGCCGGCTGACAGCGGCCCCCTGTCGTGACGGTGCTGCGGCAGCCCTCCACCCTCCACGCCCTGACCAGTGAGGCTCGGCAGCGAACCTCCGTCAAAGACATGTCCTCTGCCGTAGTGTGCGGCCGGGTCGTGGTTGGGCCACTGGCCGGAAAGACACTGGGAGGTATGTGGAGAGAGTTTCATTATTGACACGATCCCATATTGCGGGATATGTTTATTGCGAAGCGGATGCGGCCGCAGTCAAGCCCCGCTGCATAATTTTAAAATAATCCCACAATGCGGGAAAGCGTGCATGATTGCCTGTGCCACTGGGCCACCGTTGCTTACCTTCCCCACAACGCGACTCCACGAGGATCGACTATGACGACGACACCCCTGACCCACACCCCCCAGGATTCCGGCGTGCCGATGTCCGCGCGGGATTTCAGCGTTATGGAGCGGGTAGTCCTGATCACCGGCGCCGGCCAGGGTATCGGCCGCGCACAGGGGCGCCCGATGGCGGCAGCCGGAGCGCGTGGCGGGGTGGGCGATAAACACCATGAAAAGGACAACCCAGTAGTAGAGGTGATTAAATCTATGAATTATAAAA
>NZ_JBHTSL010000023.1:58346-64104 GCF_042795115.1 Arthrobacter sp. NPDC056493
GTGGGCTGGTTTTTTTTTATAATTTACCGGGGTTTTTCCGGTTTTTGGCGGGGTTTGCCCTTAACCCGGGCGCCGGCCGGGGTACGGGCCGCGACCGGGCGCGCCAGTTCGCGGCAGCCGGAGCTCTTGCCGTGGTGGCCGATCTCGACCTTGACAAGGCCAACGCTGTCGTCGAGGAGATTCATGACGCCGGCGGGCTCGGTTTGGCCGTCAGGGTGAACGTGGCCGACGAGGCGTCCGTTGCGGCCATGGTCGACACCGTCATTGAAAAGTGGGGTCGGATTGATGTGTTGATCAACAACGCCTCAGTCTTCGCGACCATCGAGAAGGGTCCGTTCGATGAGATCCCCCTGGCGCAGTGGGAACAGGTGCTGAAGGTCAACGTCACCGGAACCTACCTCTGCGTCCGGGCCGTCGCTGCCCATATGCGCAGGGCCGGCTTCGGCCGCATAGTCAACGTTTCATCGGACTCGGTGACCCGTGGCACCGTGAACTACCTGCATTACGTCACCTCCAAGTCGGCGGTCATCGGGATGACCAACTCCCTGGCACGTGAACTCGGTGGTTACGGAATTACCGTCAACTGCGTGCGGCCGGGCATGGTCGCCACGGAGGTAGAGCGCACCGTCAATCCCACAGCGGAGGGCCGTGAGCGCGCGGCATCCCAGCAGTGCATCCCGCGCGGCATGGTCCCCACCGACCTGGTCGGCGTCATGTTCTTCCTGGCCACACCGGCATCGGCGTTCATCACCGGCCAGACGATCGCCTGCGACGGCGGCTACACCCACAGCAGCTGACCTACCGGACACGGCACACACAGTCTGAGGAGACCCCACGCCATGAAGCAGTACCCGCACCTTTACATCGACGGCCAATGGGTTGACCCGATCGAACCGCGTGAGGTGGAGCTGATCGACCCCACCCGCGAGGAACCCTTTGCTCGGGTCACCCTTGGAAGTGCAGTCGATGTAGACCGGGCAGTCGACGCCGCCCGCAAGGCCTTTGAAGGCTTTTCTACCACCCCCGTTGCAGAGCGGATCGCATTGATCGACCGCGTCATTGACGTCTACGAGTCGTACGCCGATGAGTTCGCGGAGCTGATTGCCCGCGAGGTCGGTATTCCGGTCAGCAACCGAGCCCAGGTTGCTGGCCCGGCCGAACATATGAGGGTCGCCCGCGATATTCTGCGCGAGTATCCTTTTGAGTCGCGTATTGGCAACGCCATCGTCCGCCGGGAGCCGATCGGCGTCTGCGCGCTGATCTCACCGTGGAACTGGCCGATCCAGACCGGCGTGATCAAGCTGATCTATGGTCTGGCCGCCGGGTGCACCATGGTCGTCAAGCCCAGCCTTAACTCTGCTGCGAGTGGAACGCTCATGGCCCGCGTGCTGCACGAAGCCGGCGTCCCGGCGGGTGTGTTCAACCTGGTGAACGGCAGGGGCCGCGAGGTCGGCGATGCGCTGTCCAGTCACCCGGGCGTGGACATGATCTCGTTCACGGGGTCCACCGCCGCCGGCAAGCAGGTAGGAGCAGCGGCCGCAGGCACCGTGAAAAAGGTGTGTCTCGAACTCGGCGGAAAGTCGGCCAACATTGTGCTGCCCGACGCCAACCTCGAAGAGGCCGCTCGCTGGAATATCCAACGCGCCTTCTTCAACGCCGGCCAGTCCTGCCATGCCCCCAGCCGGATGCTGGTGCACGAAAGCCAGATCGATCAGGTCATACCCTTCCTCGTTGATGAGGCCCAGCGCTTCCGGCTCGGTGACCCGCTGCAGGGCTCGACGACCATGGGGCCCGTCGTCAGCGCCGCCCAGTACAAATCGATCAGGGACCTCATCCAGAGCGGGCTCGACGAGGGCGCCCGCCTGGTCACCGGCGGCCTGGAGCGCCCCGAAGGTCTGGACCGCGGCTATTTCATCGAACCCACAGTCTTCACCGGAGTCACACCGGACATGACTATAGCCCGGGAGGAAATCTTCGGACCCGTCCTGGCGGTCCTTCCCTACCGCGACGAGGACGATGCCCTGCGCATCGCCAACGATTCCCCCTATGGGCTCGGAGGCTACGTCTTCGGTGGCCAAAGGACGAATCCCCATCGTGTCGTGAACCGGCTTCGTGCCGGGCGCATCAGCTACAACGGCGCACCCACGGATTCCTACACCCCCATGGGTGGATACAAGCAGTCCGGCATTGGCCGGTCGATGGGCAGGTTCGGGCTCGAAGAGTATCTCGAGGTCAAATCCGTCTACGGATTCGAAGACGAGGCACAAGCATTGCCGGAACTGTTCGGTTCGGCTGAACACATCCATTCCGCGGCAGGAGCCATCAGCGAATGAACAACGAAAACACACCCCTGCTACGCAACCTCGCAAAAGAAAAACTCTCCCGGGGCGAGCCGGTCTTCTCGATGACCATCCGACTTGTACGGACGGTCGACATCGCCTCCATCGCCCACACGGCAGGGTTCGAATCCGTCTACATTGACATGGAGCACAGCAGCTTTCCCCTGGAAGCCGCCGGCCAAATCTGCATGGCATGCAACGCCCTCGGCGTCACTCCCCTGGTCCGCGTCCCCGGGCCCGACCCGTTCTTCATCGCCAAAGTCATGGATGCCGGAGCGATGGGCATCATCGTGCCCGGGGTGCAGTCCGCCGACGAGGCACGTGCAGCCGTGAGTGCCGTGAAGCACGCACCCCTGGGTATCCGCTCCTTTTCAGGTGCCGCACCCCAGCTCAACTACCGGTCCCTTCCTGCCGATGAGACCATCCGTGAGCTCGACCAGGCCTCCATGGTGGTAGCGATGATCGAATCACGCACCGGTCTGGACGCGGTAGAGGACATCGCCGCCGTGGATGGGGTGGACATGCTCCTCGTGGGCGCAAGCGACCTCAGCGCGGAACTGGGCCTGGCAGGACAGGTCGATCACCCCGAGGTACACAAGGCATTTCTTCAGGTCATCCATGCTTGCCGGGCACACGGAAAGGCCGTGGGCATCGGCGGGCTGGGCGGACGCCCGGACCTTGTCCGTCAATATCTGGACCTCGGCGCGGGCTTCGTTTCCACCGGCAACGACATCACTTTCCTCAGCGGTGCCGCGGCACAAAAACGCAAGCAGTTCGCCTGACCGAAATGCGAACAGAACAGGGAGCACATATGAAAATCTGCATATACGGTGCAGGGGCCGTCGGCGGACACATCGCCGGCCGCCTTGCCGACAGTGAAGCGGAGGTCTCGCTGATCGCCCGAGGTGAGCAGCTGGCCGCGATCCGGGAGCACGGGCTGCGGGTGGAAACCCGTGACGGAACACTCGTCTCTCATCCGGCAGCGACTGACCGACCCGCCGATCTGGGCCCCCAGGACATCGTCATCGTCGCGGTCAAAGCCCCGTCCCTGCCAAGCATCGCCGAGCACATCGGTTCCCTGCTCCACAAGGACAGCCTGGTGCTGTTCGTCATGAACGGCATTCCCTGGTGGTACTTCCATTCCCACGGCGGAGCCTTGGACGGCACCCAGCTTCGCCGGCTGGATCCGGAACAGGCGCTGTGGGACCACATCGGCCCAGAGCGTGCCGTGGGCGCGGTGGCTTACACTGCCTGCAGTGTAATCGGACCAGGGGTGATTCGTGCCGGGAACCCCGTTAACCGCCTGGTCATCGGACGCCCCGACGGTCGGCCCGACGGAAGGCTCGATGCTCTGGCGTCGCTCCTGAACCCCAGCGGTCTGGAGGTCACTGTCACGCCGAAGATCCGTGACGCTGTCTGGGCCAAACTGCTAATGAACCTCATCGGCGGCTCATTGGCCGTCCTCACCGCCTCGCCCATGAAGGACGTCCTTAACAAACCAGCCATTGCCGGCACCGCCAAGGCCATGGCAGACGAGGGCGCCGCCATCGCCCGTGCTTTGGGCTGCGAGCCGGGAGAGCCCGACGAAGGACTGAACAAGCTGGCGAAGTCCAGCCATCTCCAGAGCATCGCCCAGGATCTGTTGGCTGCCCGACCCATGGAGATCGACGCCATGCTCCGCGTCCCCCTCGACCTGGCCGAACTCGTGCAGGTCCCGACCCCCAACCTTGACCTGGCCATCGAACTGGCCACCCAGCGCGCCCGCGCCGCGGGCCAATATCATGACACCACCAGATAGCTTTCATGCCCGGACCGGAGGGCCCGCAGTCGTACCGCACTAACGACCACGTCAACAGCACGAAAGATAGGCCAATGTCGAATGACTGCTCCATTCCTGCCCATCTGAGGACTGGGATCCACTCGCCACCAGCGAACCATAGTGATCCGAGTGCCGTCTATTCCCGTCTGCGCGACGGATGTCCCGTTGCTAGGAGCGACTGATTCGACAGGTTCTTGGCCCTGACAGACTGCTTGGTGCTCGATTGGTAACGAATCCCCTTGGTGGACACCGCCCCAGCCGCACGCGCGGCTCAACCCGCAGGAACTACGGATTCCACTAGGTGCCGGGATAGACAACTGCAGCGGATTTCAAACTTCGGGGCATTCGTTGGTCTAGACGTTTAGCCTGCCTAAGATACCTCCAACCGATGATGGCTGCGAGGATGTCGAGGCTAGGGGCTGGGTAGTGCAAGTAATTCAGACGGTTCCAGTTAGGAGTCAAAATATGTCGGAAGCACCTGAAGTAGGCCTTGTTTGGGGGGTCAAGGCTAGTTTTTTGAACTATCTTGCCCACACTGGTGATGCCACCACATCGGTGATAGGTGCTGCTGCACCAACGACGACGGGGAAGTTTTACTTCGGGCCCGATGCTGCTCAAGTCGTCGTTGACCCGAAAGTCGACACTATGACATTAAAGTTCTGTGGTGAAGTGCAGTTCTTGGCACATCATGGCGTGCTACGGGTCGAAATATGTGATCCATGGGTTACATTTTCCGAGCGCGGCTCATACCTCAGCATCGCCATCCCCAACACAGAATCCTCCAGGATTCCTCTTGCCTCCCTAGAGTTCGCAGCCCCGTCCGTAATGGAGGGAGTTGCCATGTGGTCTGCTCTACCCACTCGATTGACGGCCGAGGGAACTGCCATATTTGACGGTATTTATCCCGCAGGTGAATCGTTTGATCCTGTGACTATCCGCGCCGTGACAGGATGGTTGGATCGCCACTAGCTGGGTACAACCCCTTAGAACGGCCCAACGCAAGACCAGGAGGGAACGGAATTCGGCGTCCCGAGCCTGCGAGCATCGGAAAACCGCCGTGCATTTTTCTTGCAGATGCACCTCAATCGCGCAGTTATTTCGAAATGACCCGGGTTGCCGACACCCTGTGCCTGTTTATCTTTCGAGGCGCTGAGACATGACGTAACCCTTTTCGCGGCCTGGGTGAGGACCGCAGCCGCGTTCTCAGGATCAACGATCGCCGCTATAGCTGACACTTTGTCGAAAACCTGCCTAAGTGACGCTCACTTGGGGCCGTAACGGGGCTGCGCGCTCACACCCTCCTTTGATGACAACGGGAATGAGATTTAATGACGACGACGACTGCCGAAGGAGTCGGATTCCGTTCGCGGCGGGGACCCATCCTTATTGCGCTGATGCTGGCGACGGGTCTGGTGGCGATCGATTCGACGATCGTGGCGACGGCGGTGCCTTCCATCGTTGACGACGTTGGCGGCTTCACGTCGTTTCCGTGGCTTTTTTCCGCTTACCTGTTGGCGCAGGCCGTCTCGGTGCCCGTCTACGCGAAACTCTCCGACGTCGTCGGCCGCAAACCGATTATCCTCAGCGGTATCGGGCTTTT
>NZ_JBHTSL010000024.1:0-63853 GCF_042795115.1 Arthrobacter sp. NPDC056493
CGCCGCTGCTGCGCTTGATGCCCCAACTGGAATACGGGTGGGCCGGGAGCAGCGTGCCGCATAATTTCGCTCCACCTACTTCCGGTGCGGCGGCAGGATCCGGGCGGCGCGGACGACGGCGTCTGTCACCTCCGTGAGGCCCGGTGAGTCCAGCGTCCACACCTGCCAGTAGAGCCGCAGGTCCTCGCTCCATGCCGGGTCGAGCTCCACGAGGGAGTTCGCCGGGTCCTGCTGGTCCGGCACCATGCCCCAGCCAAGGCCGGCGTGGATCGATTCGACGTACTGGACTGAGTCGGGGATGAAGTGCTGCGGGGGAGTGGCGTCCGGTGCGACCCGTGCGAGGACAGCGAGCTGGTGGGTGTCCTTCCGGTCGTACTGCATGACGGGGGCTGCGGCGAGGGCCTCCGGAGTGGGCCCGCCGGGGAACCACCGGGCCACGAACTTGTGCGACGCCTTGGCCCGGTACACCATCGTGCCGAGCGGCTGGATGGTGCATCCCTGTACCGGCCGGGGATCCGCGGTGACCGCACCGACGGCATCGCCGGACCGCAGCAGGTCGGCCGTGGCGTGCTCATCGTCGCGCAACAGCTCGAGGGCCACGCGGCCGCCGAGCGCAATCTCCCGGTAGGCCGGCGGCAGCCACGTCGCGATCGAGTCCGCATTGGCCACAATGGGAACCCGCAGCCGCCCGGCGCCGGGCCGTCCGCCGTCGTCCTCCCCGGTGGTGTCCGGCCCGCGCAGGGCAAGGACCGCCTCGTCGGCGAGGAGCAGGAGCTGGCGTGCCGAACGGAGGAGCTGCTCGCCAGCCGGCGTTGGCCGGACCGGCTTGAGGCGCCGCACCAGCACGCTCCCCACGGAGCGTTCGAGCGCCTTGATGCGCTGGCTTACGGCCGAGGGGGTGAGGCGGAGTTCGCTGGCCGCGGCGTCGAAGGTCTCGTGGTCGACGACGGCGGCAAGCGCCCTGAGCTGATCGAGTTCCATGAAGATATTCTAATGAAACTGCAAAAAAAGTGAATTGCATTTCAGATTTGACGGTCGTACCTTCGAAGAATGCTTCCCTTTCTGACCGGGCTCGGAGCCGGCCTCAGCCTCATCGTCGCCATTGGAGCCCAGAACGCGTTTGTCCTGCGGCAGGGACTCAAACGTGAGGCTGTCCTTCCGGTGGTCCTGGTCTGCCTCGCCAGTGACGCGCTGCTGATTCTGGCCGGCGTCGCGGGGATCGGCGCACTCATCCAGGGTGCGCCGGTGCTCCTCGCCGTGGTGCGCTGGTTCGGTGTCGCGTTCCTTCTCGCGTACGGGGTTTTCGCCGCGCGGCGGGCCTTGCGGCCCGGGGCGCTCAAGGCAGCGGATTCCAACGTCAGGGGAACCGCCTGGTCGGCCGTGCTCACCGCCGCAGCCATCACGTGGCTCAACCCCCACGTGTACCTCGACACGCTGGTGCTGCTGGGCTCGCTGGCCAACTCTCACGGTGATTCGGGCAAGTGGCTGTTCGGAGCGGGGGCCGCCGCCGGCAGCGCCCTCTGGTTTCCCCTGATCGGCTACGGTGCGCGCGGGCTCAGCGGCTTCTTTGCGCGTCCGGCGTCATGGCGCATCCTCGACGGCGGTGTGGCCCTGCTCATGCTCACGCTGGCCGCCGTCCTCGCGACCGGACACTGACGCGGCACACTGACGGCGATGTCGCTGCCAGTTCGAGGCCGCGGTGCTACGCCGGGCCACCGGCCGTTGGTCGAGGATGCCGGCGATGATGTCCAGCGCGCGGGCAAGCTCCAGATCAGTCGGCGCGCCGTACCCGATGACCAGGCCATTTTCCGGTGCCCGTTCTGCGAAGTAGCTTGCCAGCGTCACCACCCTGACTCCCAGTGCGAGTGCTTCCTGGGCCACGTGCCCGGCGGGAACGCCCGGCTGAAGCCGGATGACAGCGTGGAGGCCGCCGTCCAGGGCCGCCAACTGAAGGTCTGCCCGCCCTCCGAGCCTGTCGAGCAGCAGCTCACGGCGGTGGGCGTACTGGCGCCGTGCCCGGGCGATGTGCCGTGCGAGGCCGCCGCCGGCGATGTAGTTGGCCAGGGCCGACTGCATGACCCCGGGAACGGGTGTGCCGAGGTTCGTCCGTGCGTTCTTGAGGCGCTGCCCGGAGGTGCCGCGAACCACCAGATATCCGCACCGCAGCCACGGGCTCAGTGACTTGGAGAAGGTGCCCACCAGGACGACTTCGGCCGCGGAGGGCAGCGACGCCAGTGCGGGCAGGGGCATCCTGCGGTGCCGGAACTCGCTGTCGTAGTCGTCCTCGAGGATGACCACCCCATTGGCTTCGGCCCAGGCGAGCAGGGCCAGCCGTTCCTTCACCGGCATCCGGCCGCCCAGGGGGTACTGGTGGCTGGGTGTTACCAGGACGGCGTCAGGGCGGGGAGCCAGGGCCGCAAGCTGTGCCGCTTCCGGCCCGTCGTCGGCAACCGGAAGGGTCTGCACCGCGGCTCCGGCTGCGGACAGCACGCGCCTGGCCGTGGGATAGCCGGGGTCCTCCATCAGCACCCGGAGGGCCGATTGGCCGCGGAGCGCCGCGACGACCAGCTGCAGGGCGTCACTGGTGCCCGCTGTGATGACGACGTCGTCAGCACTCACCGTTAGTCCACGGGACGCGGCGAGGTGATCGGCAACGGCAGCGCGAAGGGCCGGCGTGCCCAGGGCGGCCGGAAGCTCAACCTCCACCGGCTCGGCAACGGCCTTCCGCCAGGCGGCCCGCCAGTCGCGGTCACGGAACGGGGCGCCGGACGGGCGTCCGGGCGTGAGGTCAATCGTTGCGGTTTGCTCCCTGCCGGATGCCGCCTGGGTGCCTGCCGACGCCATGCCCCGGCCGTCGGAGCGGACCGCCACGCGGGTGCCGCCCGAGCCCCGGCTTTCCAAATATCCTTCACCCGCGAGCTGCTCATAGGCGCGGACCACCACTCCGCGGGAGACTCCCAGCTCGGCGGCGAGGCGCCGCGACGCGGGGAGCGTATGCTCCGGCCTCAGGGTTCCGTCCAGGATGGCTGCCCGCAGCCGGCCGACCAGCTGGGCGGCAAGCGGAATGCGGCTCCGGTGGTCCAGTACCAGTGGCAGTTCGGCTTCGATCTTGGTCCTCCTGAATCGTGGATTCTTGGATCTATGCTAGGACCAATCCGGCTGTGAGCATGAAGGGAGAAGCCACTGGACTGAGAGAGGACGCCGTCGTGTTTAACGGCCTTTGTGCATTTCCCCTGACTCCGCTCGCCGGGGACAACGTCGACGAAGCCGCACTGGTTCGGCTGGTCGGGCGGTGCGTCGATGCCGGCGCCGACTCGGTTGGCGTGCTTGGTTCGACCGGCATCTACACCTATCTGCTGCGCGAGGAACGCCGCAAGGCGGTGAAGGCCACCGTCGAAACTGCCGGGGGGACCCCCGTGGTGGCGGGTGTCGGCGCGATGCGCACCCGCGACGTGCTGGCGTGCGTCGAGGATGCCCACGCTGCGGGAGCATCCGGCCTGCTGCTGGCGCCGGTGTCGTATCAGCGGCTGACCGACGAAGAGGTCTATGGACTCTACCTCGACGTCTCGTCGGCATCCGACCTGCCGATCGCCGTCTACGATAACCCGGCCACCACGGGATTCACCTTCTCCGATGAGCTCCATGGCCGCATCGCCGAACTTCCGGGCATTGCATCGATCAAGTTCCCGCCCCCGGCGCCGGGCCAGGCCGCCGACCGCATCGCCCGGTTCCGGGCGGCAGTTCCCGGGCGTGTTTCCCTGGGCATCAGCGGCGACTGGGCCGCGGCAGAGGCCCTGCTCGCCGGCTGCGACGTTTGGTATTCGGTCGTCGCCGGTCTGTTTCCCAAGACCGCGCGGATGATGGTTGATCTGGCCAGGACCGGCCAGGGCGACCTGGCGCTGAAAGCATCTGCCGCGCTGGAGCCCGTGTGGGTGCTCTTCCGTGCGTACGGGAGTCTGCGGGTCGCTGCCACCATGGCCGAAGTGCTGGGCTTCGTGGAGGCGCCGTGCCTGCCCCGCCCGCTGAAAAGCCTTGACGGTGAAGGCCGCACGAGGGTCGAGGAAGCCCTGCGGCTCAGCGGCCTTGGCGCCTGAGCAGGTGCGGCATGGGTAACCTGAACCGAGGTACGGCGGAGCAAAAAGGACGGGCTGAGCAAAAGGCACAGATGGAGCAGGGCCCGCAGCCAATACCGGCGCCGGGCCCGGCCCGGACCGGCGGCGGATTGGCCCGCTACGTGGCGGCCGCGACGCTTGCCCGCACCGCAGACGGCGGAGCCGTTGTGGCGATCGTCCTCATGGTCACCACCAGCGGGGCGCCGGGCTGGCTTGCCGGCCTGCTCGGCGCCTGCATCACGGCCCCGCACCTGCTGGGGCCGCTGGTGGCGCGGAGCTTGGACTCCTGCCGTGACGGCCGTGTACTGATCGCGTGGGCCTGCATGGTCCATGGCGCCACCCTGGCGGCCGCCGTCCTGCTGTACCCGGTGGCATGGCCGGTCACCGGCATTCTGCTGGTGGTTTCGGGGCTCGTTGGCCCGCTGCTGACCGGCGGCATCAGCAGCCGACTTCCCGCGATCGCCGGCCCGGGCCAGGTCAGCCAGCGCCGTGCCCAGGGCTGGGATGTGGCAACCTACGGAATCGGCGGAACCATCGGCCCCAGCGTCGTGGCTGCCGTCTCGGCCTGGGCGGGACCCACAGCAGCCGCGCTGATTCTGGCGGCGGCCACATTCGTGGCTGCCGCCGTCGTTCGATTGCTGCCCTACGTTCCTCCCGCAGCAGTGGCAGCGGAGGTTCCGCGGCCGGTCCAGACCCTGCGGCTGATGGCCGTCACAGGCCGCCTGCGGCGGATGCTGTACCTGACCGCGACGGTGGCGTTCTCTGTTGCGGCCCTCCCCATCGCGGCCGTCGCCTCCACCGCCATGTTCCACGTGCAACCGGCTGCCGCCGGCGTGCTGACGGCCGCGTACGGGTTGGGCGGCCTGGCCGGATCGGCCGGAGTGATGTGCCGTCCGCTGCGTGGCGACGCGGACCGGCTGGTCACCCGGCTTGCGGGAGCGGTTGCGGCGGCGCTAGCGGTCGCCGCGTTGTCCGGGTCCTTTGTGCCTGCCGCCGCCGCGTACGCAGCCGCTGGGGTGATGAACTCGTACTTCTTCGCGGCGACCCTCGCCGCCCGCAGCGAATTTGCCCCGCCGCAGGTCCGCGGGCAGGTGTTTGTTTGGGTCGGTGCCCTCAAAATTGCCGCCGGGTCCGCCGGAACAGCCGCCGCCGGCGTCGTCATAACAGGGGAGCCGCAGCTTCCGCTGTTCCTTGTCGCCGCACTCATCGTGGCCGTTGCCGGGGTATCCGTCCTGGACCGCCGCAATGCCGGTGGGCCGGACCCGGGGTGATGGCGGCCGGCCGCGGGTCGATCAGCTGTGGTTCGTGCCCATATCCCGGGTTCGCCGTTACGATTTGAGTTCCGGGGCTTTCGGGCCCGCCCGCAGCAGCTGAAGGACACCATGACAGCCCAGAATGCATCCTCGCCGCCACGGGCCGCCGTGGTGGTCAACCCCGCCAAGGCTGATGGCGCCGGCCTCCGCGCCTCGCTGATCCGGCTGTGCGACACGCAGGGCTGGGCCGAGCCGCTCTGGCTGGAAACCACGGTTGAAGACCCGGGCGTGGGTCAGGCCCGCGAGGCACTGGAGGCGGGGGTCGACGTCGTTATTGCCGCCGGCGGCGACGGTACGGTGCGGTGCGTGGCTGAGGCGCTGGCCGGTACCGGAACGCCGATGGGCATGGTCCCGCTCGGGACCGGCAACCTGCTGGCCCGCAACATGGGCGTGGACATCACGGATCCCGTTTCCGCAGCGCATGACGTCCTGAACGGCACCGACCGCACAGTCGACGTCGCCAGGTCCAGCTTTGACGGGTCCGACGACGAGAACGTCTTCCTGGTGATGGCCGGCGTGGGCTATGACGCCGCGATCATGGCGGACACCGTGGACGCGCTGAAGGACCGCGTGGGCTGGCTCGCCTATGTGGAAGCGGGCATCCGCAAGCTGCCGGGCAAGCCGGTCAGGGCCACCATCCAGGTGGACGACAAGCACCCGGTCAAGCGGCGGATCCGCAGTGTCATGGCAGGGAACTGCGGCCGCATCATGGGCGGGATCGAAATTTTCCCCGAAGCGAAGATCGACGACGGCATCCTGGACCTGCTGATCCTGGCGCCCCGCGGGCATTTCGGCTGGCTGGGCGTCGCGGCAGGCATTTTCGGCCGCAGGAAGAACCGGAAGGAATCCGCGGAGTACTTTCAGGGCAAGAAAATCGAGATCACCCTGGACCACGAGGAGGAGTTCCAGCTCGACGGTGACCACGTGGGCGCCGTCAGGCAGCTGTCCATCTGGGTGGAGCCCGGGGCGCTCAAAGTCCGGATGTAGACCCGATCCGGTAGTAGATCTTCCGGACGTAGAGCGCCCCGGGCTTGGGAGTGCCCGGACCTGACCTAAATGGACAGGCGCGTCAGTCCCCGAGGAGCCTGCCCCACCTTGGTGCGAGCAAGGGGGAGCCGGCGAGCTTCAGGCAGTGCCACAGCGTCACGGCCACCGAGTCCAGCACCGGGACGCCGGTGCCCGCCTCGATTTCGGCGGCGATGTTGGCGCCGTACAGGTTGGTGCAGAGGTAGATCAGCGCATCCGGAGCGTCGGCCGCGAGTTCCAGGGAACCGGGACGCATTTCATCATCGGTGACCCGGCCGAAGGACTCGTTGTCGCTCAGGCCCAGGCAGCGGTGGCTGACGGTTTTGATGCCGTCCCGCTCGTAGGACTTGATGATGGCCTCGTTGACGTCCTCGGTGTACGGCGTGAACAGCCCGATCCGTTCGGTGCCGAAGGACCGGAACGCCTCGAGGTACGCGAGCGTGGACGTCGTGGCAGGGATGCCGGTGGCGTCCGTGATTTCAAGGACGAGGTCGCGGTCGTGCGTGGACCCCAGCCACGATCCCGAGGTGCCGTTCCACGCGATCACGTCCACGTCCGCCGTCGCCAGCAGCCTGGCTGCCTCGCGCATGACGGCGGGGTCGAACTGCCGGTCCGATGAATCGTCCAGCGCGATCCGGGTTACCGGTATCCGGGTGAAATGGATCGTGACGTCGGTGCGGTCGCCCAGGATGCGGTAGCTCTGCGGTTCCAGGCACGTGTTCGACGACGGCACGATCATGCCGATCCGGGTGGGCCGGACAGGTGAAGCCGGGCGGTGGGGTGAAGTGTGGCGGTTCAACGGGTGCTCCTAGAGGGTCGCGGCGGACAGGTCGGCAGCGGCGGCAAGGTGTTCCCGGAATCCGTTCCGGGCCACGAAGCGGCCCACGGCGCCCGGATCGTGGAAGCCCTCCCGGTCCAGCACCACGCGGCCTGCGGAAACCACGACGGCGGGCCAGCCGGCCAGAGTGCGGCCGTCGAAGGGTGAGAAATCAGTTCCCATGTGCAGCGAGCCGCCGTCCACGGTGCGCTGTTCAGCGGGATCGAAGAGCACCAGGTCGGCGTCGAATCCCTCGGCCACGGTGCCCTTGCCGGGGAGGGCGTTGATGCGCGCCGGTCCGGAGGAGAACACCTCCACGAAGTCCTCCACGCTGCTGCCGGATTCAGCCATCGCCGTGAACGTCACGGGCATGCGCGTCTCCACGCCCGGGAGGCCGTGCGGCATGGCGCGGACGTCGTCGGTGCGTTCCCGCTTCTGGGTCAGGTCGTAGCAGGAGTGGTCCGAGGACACGGTGTGGATGGCGCCGCCGGCCAGCCGCTCCTTCAGCGCCGCCACGGTTTCCGGGCTGCGCATTGGCGGGCAACAGGCGTACCACTCCGGGAAGGCCGAGCTGTAAACGGTGTCATCGAGCGTGAGATAGTGCGGGCACGTCTCCGAGTAGGCTTCCTGGCCGCGCTCCCGGGCCTCGGTAACCAGGTCGACCGCCCCTGGCGTGGACTGGTGGACGAAGTACACGGGTGCCTTGGTGTATTCGGCCATGGCCAGGGTTTCCTTCACCGAGATTTCCTCGGCAAGCTCAGGGCGCGTGCGGTGCAGGTGCTCGATGCCGATCCGCCCGTCGTCGGCGTGCTGCTGTGTGCAGTTCGCGATGATCGGATCGTGCTCGGCGTGGATGTAGGTGAGCCCGTCCAGCCGGACCATTTCGCGCATCACCCTCAGAATGGTGTCCCCGTCCGCCATGGTGCTGCCGCGGTTGGTGGTGTACATCTTCACGGAGCGGACGCCCTCGGCGGCGAGCTGTTCGAGCTGCCACGGCACTGTCTCGTCCCAGCTGACCACGGACCCGTGCAGGGCCACGTCGCAGCGGGACTCCTGCGCCAGTTCCTTCTTGTTGAGCACGGCTGCCAGCGGGGTTTCGCGGGCGTCACGGGGGATGCCGAAGTCGATGATGGTGGTGGTGCCGCCCCACAGGGCGGCGGTCGAGGTGGTCCGGTAATCGTCCAGGGTGCGGAACCGGCCGGTCACCTGGGCCACGTGGCAGTGCCCGTCCACGCCGCCGGGGATCACCAGCTGGCCGGTGGCGTCGACGGTGCGGAGTGCGTCGGGTGCGGGTTCTGTGGCGTCGACGAGCTGGCTGATCTTGCCGTCGACCACCACGACGTGGGCATGCCGGCGGCCAAAACTGTTGACCACGGTGCCGTTGGCAATGACGAGTTCGGGGATGCGGGACATCGTTGTCCTCCTGACTGGGGAGCTGACGGGTTTGCTGGGGCTGGTTGGGTGCGCCGGGGCTAGCTGGGTGCCACGGCGTTCGACGCCGTCTGGGCGGCGGTCAGGGCGGCGTCGAGATTTTCGGACAGGCCCTTGCGGGCCTTGACCGGCGGCGGGGCGAACGCTCCGGCCCGGTGCATGCCGGACTGAAGCTCCACAATGGCCTCCGCCATGCGGATGCCGGCGGAAATGCCGTCCACCACGGGGACCGGGATCTGGCCGCGAAGTTCGCGGGCCAGCCCTGCGAGGGGCGCGCCGGCGAGGATGACGACGTCGGCCCCGTCCTCGGTGACGGCCTGCCGGCTCAGTGCCAGGAGGGTCTCCTTGAAGTCGTGCTGCACCGAGCCGATGCCGTTCAGGCTTTCGTTGATGGAGCGGATGGATGCCAGCCGTCCGCCGAGACCAAAGCGTTCCACACAGTCCCGGTACCACGGCCGGATCCGGTCGGAGATGGCGATGATGGAGAAACGGTGCCCCTGTAGCGCCGCGGCGCAGAGGGCGGCCTCGGTGATGCCGATGACCGGCACGTCGGTGAGCTCCTTCAGGGCCGGCATGCCCGGATCCCCGAAGGCCGCCACCACGACGCCGTCGATCTTTGGGGAGGCAGGGTCCTCACCGGTGCCGGTGGTGTGTTCGGCGATGATCTCAGCCACGGCGCCGGCGGCGATCAGGGACTCAAAGCGGGTTTCGATGTATTCCACGCCGTGCCCGGCGGTGCAGACCACCAGCTCGGTGTCCGGCGAGGCGGAGCGCAGGGCCTCCGATTCGATCAGCGCGGTGACGTCGTCGCTTATGTTGGGGTTGATGACAAGAAGTTTCATTTTTTCTTCCGGTGCAGAGCGGGTTCGGTTTTCTGGAATTCGTCGGGGAACTGTTCGCGGTATTTGCCGATGTGCGACGCCGACTGGGCCGCGGCACGGTCGGGATCACCGCTGGCGATGGCCTCGTAGAGGTCCCGGTGTTCCTGGATCAGTTCCGGCAGGTCGCTGACGTGGCGGAAAAGCCAGTGCATGCGCCCCTGCAGGGGTTCCAATGCGGATTTGAGGAAGCCGTTGTCCGCGATTCGTGTGATGGCGTCGTGGAATTCGCTGTTGGCGCGGTGGGCCTCCATGACGGCGCCCTTGCCGAGGCACCGTTCGGCCTCGTCCAGCAGTCCGTCAAGGTAGACAAGGTCCTCCGGTGTTGCCCGGACGGCGGCAAGGCGGCAGGCGAGTACTTCGAGCGACTGACGGACGTCGAAGAGATCCTCCACGTCCTTGGGGCTGAGCGAGCTGACCTCAGCGCCCCGTGCGCCCCGGTCGCTGAGCAGCCCTTCCTGGCGCAGCATCCGCAGCGCCTCGCGCACAGGAAGCCGGGAGACATTGAACTCGGCCGCCAGGTCGCGCTCCACGAGCCGGGTGCCGGGAGCGTAATGCCCTTCGAAGATCCTGGTGCGGAGCGCGTCCCGGACAGTCTCGCGGAGGGGGCGTTCCTTGTTCTGGGTTTCTTCTGCGGCAAGCATGATGCTCCATTCGTGTTTTTCTGTGACTCTATGTCCTCGTCGGCATCCATCTCTGCTCAGGCCGACGATTCTGACAAAGACCTGAATCGCGGAGGGCTGAAACGGCCAAACTCCCGTTCAAGGGCCGCCGCGACCGCGAGCACTTCGCGGTCGCGGTAGGGCCGGCCAACCACCTGCACGCCGACCGGGAGGCCTTCGCTGGAAAGGCCGCACGGCACAACCGCCACCGGGAAACCAAGGATGCTGATGGCCCGGCAGCAGGATCCCAGCTCCGTCCAGGGAATGTCCTTGCCACTGATGTTGAAGGTTGCGGTCCGGGGATCCGCCGCCGGCACACTCGCCACGGGCAACAGCAGGATGTTGTGCTGTTCCATGAACCCGAGCACCTGTGCGCGGATCGCATCCCGCTCCGCGGCGGCCTTGCGGTAGTCCGCCACAGTGCTGGGGGCGGCGCCCAGCAACGAGCTGCGGAGGTTGCTGCCAAGCCCGTCCTCACGCCCGCTGGCAAGCTCCAACACTTCGGGCATGCCCTCTGCCGTGCGCAAGGCCACGAAGGCTGCCGCCGCCTGTTCGATGCCGGGCGGCCTGCCGCGCGTCGTTGGAACACCAAGAGCCTGCAGGGCTTCCGCAGCACTCTGGACGGCGGCCACTAGATCGTCGCGGACGGGATGAGTGCCCTCGTCCTCGAACCAGGCACAGTTGATCCCGGCCAGGGAATCAACCGGACCGCCCAGCGGTACCGGAACGGTGGAAGGATCCACGCCGTCCGTCCCCGCGAGAACGCCGAGCAGCAGGCCCAGATCGTCCACGCTCCGGGCCAGCCAGGCCACTGTACCCAGCCGGTGCAGCGCAGACATTGAGTTGGGCGCAGGGAGGCTTGCTCCGGCCGCCGCCGGCGGTACGTACGGGAGGAGCCCTGTTTCGGGCACCAGTCCGACGGTGGGCCGCAGGCTGGTCAGGCCCGTGCAGTGGGCCGGCCAGCGGATGGACCCGCCAAAGTCGGTGCCGAGCCCGAAAGCGCTCATGCCGGAAGCCACGGCGGCGCTGTCGCCGCCGGTGGAACCGCCGGACGTCAGGCGCGTGTCCCAGGGATTCCAGGTGTCGCCGAAGAGCGGGTTGCGGGTATGTGTCTCGACAGCGAACTCCGAACAGTTCGTCTTGCCCAGCAACACCGCTCCCGCCTCCTGAAGGCGGCGGACCGCCGTCGCGGACTCTGCCGGAACGTAATCCGACAGAAGGGGGCTTCCCGCCGTGGTGCGCAGCCCTTTCGTGGCCAGGGTGTCCTTCACCGTGAACGGCACACCGTGCAAGGGACCCAAAGACCTGCCGGCGGCGGCAGCCCGGTCCGCGGCCGCCGCTTCCTCAGTTGCCAGCGGGTTCAGGGTGACGATGGCGTTCAGACGGGGGTTCTCCCGGGCGATCCGGTCGAGGTGCAGTGCCAGGCACTCCGTCGCCGTGAGGCGGCCTTCCCGCATGGCGTTCGCCCATTCCGTCACGGAACGCCGGGTCAGCTGCTCCGTGTTCAAGGCGGCCGTGTCGATGGACGCCTTATCCACGGAGGCTTGCGTTGGAGGCAGGGCGGTGTTGTTCATGTCCGTGATCCCTATCGTGTGGTGCTGGCCGTCTTGCCGGCCTCGTTCATGGTGATCTTGGACGTTTCCTTGGCGACGTAGACGCAGAACACCATGAGCAGCAGCGCGGCGGACAGGTAACCGGCCACGGCGAATCCGGAGCTGGTCAGGACGATCAGCTGGATAGCGATCAGCGGGGCAAAACCGCCACCGAAGACGCCGGCGAGCTGGAAACCTACTGCGGAGCCGGTGTAACGGACCTTGGTTGCGAACAGTTCGGGGATGAATGAGGCAACGGGGGCGTACATGGCCGCGACGATCACGAGGCCGATGGCCGGGGCGATAAGCACCAGGATCGGGTCCTTGGAGTTGAGCATCGCGATGAATACGAAGCTGTAGATGATGCCCGCGACCGCACCGCCGATCATGACCGGCCTGCGGCCAATACGGTCCGAGAGTGCCCCGAACAGCGGGATGCTGATCATCTGTGCAACAGCCGAAACAGTCGAAGCGGCCAGGGCCAGGCTCTTGGGCAAGCCCAGGTGTTCGGTTCCGTAGACGAGGACGAACAGGGCGAAGATGTAGAACGCAATGTCGCTGCCGATGCGGGCGCCGACCGCAAGGGCCAGCTGCTTTTTGTAGTGCTTGAAGACGTACAGGAGTGGAGCCTTGACTTCTTCCTGCTTCTTCTCGGCGGCCTTCTTTTCCGTTTCCTCGAAGACGGGCGATTCAGCGAGCTTCATTCGGATGTAGAGGCCGATGGCGACCAGCGCGAAGCTGATCAGGAAGGGGATCCGCCAGCCCCAGGCGAGGAAGGCTTCCTTGGAGAGGGCCGACGTCATGAGCGTGAAGATGCCGGTGGCCAGAAGCAGGCCGGTGGGAGCAGCGGTTTGGACGAGGCTGCCGAAGAGACCGCGCCGGCCGCTCTTGTCTGATTCGGTCACCATGAGAGCGGCGCCGCCCCATTCGCCGCCGATGCCGATGCCTTGCAGGAAGCGCAGGCTGACCAGAAGGACCGGAGCCCAGACGCCAATGTTTTCGTAGGTGGGCAGGAGCCCAACGGCGGCACTGGCCAGGCCCATCAGAAGCAGTGTGGTGACAAGGACGTTTTTGCGGCCGATTTTGTCGCCGAAGTGTCCGAAGATCGCGGCGCCCAGCGGACGCACAAGGTAGCCCACAGCATAGGTGGCCAGGGCCAGCAGGAGGCCCGCTGCCGGCTCTGAACCCGGAAAGAAGAGGAGGGGGAAGACGATGGAAGCCGCTGTGCTGTAGGCAAAGAAGTCGTAGTACTCAAGCGTGGTGCCGACGAAGCTCGCGGCGACGACTCTCTTCATTGAGTTCCCGCCGCCCTTCTGCTTGACGTCGGACAGGGAACCTCGGGTTTGGGAGTTGATCGACATGTGGCCCTCCTGGGCGATGCGATGGGGGTACAGGACCGGGTTTGGGTGAGGTGAGGAAGTCTGTCCTCGGAATGCCGGTTTGGGATCCCAAATCTCACGGTAAGCCGTGCGTGAGTTGAAGTCAATAGTTTTGGGATCCCAAACGAGGATGGTGTTGAGGGCTGCCCAGCCTTAGACGGGAAGCCGCTTGTTGTAGTTCAGGGTGAGCACGGAGACCCCCATGATGATGGCGGATCCCACGAAGTAGAGCAGCGCCCAGGTGTAGGAGCCGGTGGCGCCGACAATCAGGCCGACGGCGATCGGCGTGACGAAGCCGGAGATGTTGCCGCTGAAGTTCATGGCCCCGCCGAGGACGCCGGCGTTGGTGCGGCCGCCCAGGATGGCCGGGATGCTCCAGAACAGGCCCACCCAGCGGAGGAAGAACATCACCACAGAGAGAAGGATGACGGCGGTGGTCGGGTCCGCGACGACGGTCACCCCGACGAGGCCGCCCACCACCACGACGCTGGAGATGCCCAGCAGCGTGCGCATGACGCGGTTGGCGGAGGCGCCGGACGCCCGCCATTTGTCGGCAATGGTGCCGCCGAGGATCTCGCCGACGAAGCCGGCACCGAAGATCACGAAGGTGGACCAGCCGATGGTCTTCAGGTCGAAGCCCTTGGCCTGGGCCAGGTACAGCGGGCCCCACGTAAGCAGGCCGTAGAACACGCCGTTGAAGCCGAGCCAGCCAAAGCACATGGCCCAGAAGGAGCGGAACTTCAGGTAGGGGAGCAGCGCGCGCTTGCCCTTGCTGCCTTCCTTTATGGCTTCGGCGTCCTCCTCGGCGTGGGAGGCCTCGATGTAGTCGGCCTCGGCGGCGTTGACGCCGCGGTGCTGGCGGGGATTGTCGCGGACGTACCACCAGACTGCCAGGCCCATGAGGACGGTGGCGGCGCCGGCGATGACGAAGGACGTCCGCCAGCTGCCGGTGGAGGCAATGAGCCCGGCGATGAGGATGCCGCCCAGGCCCGCGCCGAGGGGAGCGCCGGCGTCCAGGATGGTGGCACCGCGGCCACGCTCCGACCTGTGCATCCAGATGGCGTTCAGCTTGCCGCCGGCCGGCATCACGCCGGCTTCGGTGACGCCGATGCCCAGCCGGGCGATGAACATGCTGAGGAAGCCGCCGGCCATGCCGGAGGCGGCGGTGGCCGCGCCCCAGCCCACGCATGAAGCGGTCATGACCTTGCGCGGACCGAACTTGTCGATCAGCAGGCCGACCGGGATCTGCATCAGGGCATAGGTCCAGAAGAACGCGGAGAGCAGGAGGCCCACGAGCTCGGGGGGAAGGTTGAATTCCTTCTGGATGATGGGCAGGGCCACGGAGATGGAACCGCGGTCGATGTAGTTGACGGAAACCAGGACGAGCAGCAGCAGGAACAGCTTCCAGCGGACGCTGGTGCGCCGTTGCACGCCGTCCTTGCCGGGCTTGGTGCCGCGGGATACGGGGGATGGGGCCTGGGTTGTCACTGCTTCAGTATCTGGGAGAGACACAGCTTCTCCTTTGCGGGAAGGGTGCGGACAGGGGATGGGGGGATGTAGTGGGGCGGTGCGGCCGCGTTCGGCGGGACTCTTCGGGCCGGCGGTGTTGGGTTTTGCGCCGGCGGAAAGATACCTGCCGTTTGGGATCCCGTTTTGGGATCCCAAATTCAAGGTAAGGAGTGGCGTGGGACACTGTCAAGGGTTTTCGGCAAAGATGGCCGTGGCCCGCGAAAAAACGAATTGTGACCGAGGGCCGGACGGCAAGGCATCGAAAGGAAGTACCGAATGAAAACGGTCCGACTTGGAAACTCCGGCCTGGAAATCAGTGCCGTTGTCCTGGGCATGATGAGCTATGGCGATCCGGGGAAGGGGTCGCACGGGTGGAGCGTGGGGCTCGATGAAGCCAGGCCGTTCGTGCGGCGCGCCTACGAGGCGGGGATCACCACCTTCGATACTGCCAACGTGTATTCGGCCGGGTCGAGCGAGGAGATCACCGGAACCCTGCTCAAGGAGCTGGCGCCCCGGGAAGAGATCCAGATCGCCACCAAGGTCCACGGCCGGATGCGCCAGGCCCGCAACGGGGCAGGCCTCAGCCGCGCCGCGATCCTGCACGAGATCGACGCGTCGCTCACCCGGCTTGGCACCGACTACGTCGACCTCTACCAGATCCACCGCCACGACCCGGTGACCCCGGTCGAGGAGACGATGGAGGCCCTGCACGACGTCGTGAAGGCCGGCAAGGCGCGGTACATCGGGGCGTCAAGCATGTGGGCCTGGCAGTTCGCCCGAATGCAGCACGTGGCGGAGCTGAACGGCTGGACCAGGTTCGTGTCCATGCAGGACCAGTACAACCTCCTCGAACGGGAGGAGGAGCGCGAAATGCACCCCTTCTGCCAGGCAACCGGTGTGGGCGTGATCCCCTGGAGCCCGCTGGCACGCGGCAACCTGGCCCGGCCGTGGGGTGCCGCCGGATCCGGAACGCGGCAGGACACGGACGAGTTCGGCAAGGGCCTGTACAGGCAGGACGAGGATGCGAACAAAGCCATCGTCGGCGCCGTCGCAGCCGTGGCGGACGAACGCGGCGTGCCGATGGCGCAGATCGCCCTGGCCTGGAGCGCCGGCAAGTCCGCCGTTACCGCCCCCATCATCGGGGCGACGAAGGAACGCCATATCGACGACGCCGCTGCCGCCGTCGGGATTGACCTGACCGAATCGGAGATCCGGCGCCTCGAAGCGGGCTACACGCCCCGCAACCCGTCCGGGTTCTGAGGGGTCCGGATTCTGGTCCCAGGGTTATGCCGTGGCGCGGGTAAGTCTGCCGCCGTCTGGGTACGGGTCACTACAACGCCGGATGCAGGGTTTTGACGTACTCAGGAGGATCGGCAATGGCACAGGCTTCTTTGCTGGAGCGAATGAAAAGTCAATGGAACGGGCTCGGGGCCGGTGTGTACGCGGCGGCCCTGGTGATCGTGGTCCTGGGACTCTGCGGCGTGGTCGGTGTTGTCCTCCATCTCCCGTGGCTTTTCCCCAGCCTCGGCCCCACGGTGATGCTGTTCTTCGAATCCCCGGAGCAGGAGGCATCCAGGCCGGTCAACGCCCTCACCGGGCACGGCGTCGGGCTGGTGGCGGGTGCCCTGTGCCTGTACGCGTTCGGGCTGCAGGGCCAGCCTTCGGCGCCGGTGGGCGGGCTGACGCCGCTGCACGTGCTCAGCGGGGCCCTGTCGGTGGCGCTGACCACGCTGGTGCTGACGTGGGTCGGCCTGCCGCATCCGCCGGCCGGAGCGACCACACTGATCATCAGCCTCGGCATCCTCACCACGCCGCCGCAGCTCCTGTCCATAGCGGCGGCCGTGGTGATGACCACGCTCATCGGCTGGGGGCTGAACATGCTGCTGGGGACGCGTCCGGCCCGGAAATGAGCCCGGGTCCCTGCGCCTTCCCGGATCCCTGACCGTCCACATTTGTCTGAGCTTCCCGGTGCGCCAGGATTTCGGCGAGCTCTGCAAGCCGGTGGGCGCGGGCCGATTCGGCCGGCGTGAACGGCTCGCCGGGACGGAAGAAGGTGATGGGTCCGTGCCAGGCGGTGGGGATCTTCAGGACGGTGCCGGCGTCGTTCGTTTGGGCGCGGTCCGTTGGACCGCTGTCCGTTGGGCCGAGGTGGCCGGCTGACTCGCTTCCGGGGTCAAGGATCCGGGCGGACAGCAGTTCCGCCACGGCCAGCGGGAGCTCCCCGGGAGTGGCGGCAATGCGTGCGGCCAGGCTGAGGGCCTTGGTCTGCCCGTCGGCCATGGCCAGGGCGGTGGTGGGCCAGACCTGCGCGCTCCGGCCGCCGCCGTCGGTCAGGGCCTCCAGCAGCTGACGCTCACTGACCTCGCCCGGGGCGGACAGCACGAATTCGTCCATCACCCCGCCCCGGACCGGGTGGACGTGGATGCCCAAAATGTTGGTGTCCAGCAACGCCAGGGACCTGGTGATCCGCTTGAGGGAGCCGGGCTCGTCGCGGAGCACCGTCCTTGCACGCCACAGCGCCGGTGCCGTGCCAAGCCTGCGCCGGTGGCGCAGCGCTGGTGCGTGGAGCCAGCGCCGCAGGATCCGCGCGGCGGACGGCTCGGCCACCCAGATCACCAGGACGGTGGCCGTCAGCGTCAGGACCAGCACCTTGGCCAGATAGGGCAGGTGCGTCTGCACCACCAGCGCGTGCACCAGCAGTTCGATCGGGAGCATGACGGCGACATTGGCCACCGTGAGGCGCGTCTTGGTGGGCTCGGGCATCTGCCCGCAGACCTCGCAGCTCAGTTCGGCAGCGGCGGAATTCGGCTGGTGCGGGTGCGGCCTGTGTCGGGCCGGTGCGTGGCGGATCCGCGGGTGGGCCTTCGGCACGTGGGGCTTCATGGTGCCAGCCTGCCCGGCCCTTGTTACGGCGGGGTTGCCCCCGCGTTCCGATCCCGCGAAACATCCCACGCCGCTGGAGTTTTTGTCCAGATAATGGCCGCTGATGGGGCTTTTGGGGCGAATAGCTGGACAAAAACTCGAGGCTGCTGCACGTCTATGGCCAGCCTCCGGCCCGGTCCCTACACTGAAGGGACCAGCGTGCGGAGCTCCCGTACAACGGCCTGCTCGCACGGAAGAGTCGACTCGTGGAGAGCACCGTCATGCCCATCAGCATCAGTTCAGGTCATACACGCCGCCGTGCCGCCGTAGGGTTCCTCGCCCTCGCCGCGCTCCTGGTCCCCGCACCCGTCGCCTCGGCCGGAGAGGCCAGGGCAGTGCAGTCCCGTTCGGGGGATGTCGCCCCGGTCATCCTGCTGGACGGGGCCAAGGGTGCCGAAGGCATCGCCGCCGCCGGCAGCACCAAATTCTTCGCGGGCGACCTCGTCACCGGGGACATCTACCGCGGCGACATCCGCAAGGACAAGGCCACCAAGTTCATCGATGCGCCCGACGGCAGGGTGGCCGTGGGCATGAAGGCGGACCGGCACAATGATCTGTTGTTCGTCGCAGGCGGCCCCACCGGCCAGGCCTACGTGTACGACACCGACACGGGCAAGACGGTCAAGACCTACCAGCTGACCAAGAAGGAAGCCTTCATCAACGACGTGGCGCTCACCGACCACGGCGCGTGGTTTACCAACTCGCGGCAGGCTGAGCTGTACTTCATTCCGGTGGACGACGACGGCGACCTCGGCAGCGTCCGCACGCTGGCCCTTAAGGGTCCTGCGGCGGACACCAGCAAACAGTTCAACCTCAACGGCATCGCCTACTCACGTGACGCCCGCCGTTTGGTGGTCGCCCACTCAGGCAACGCGGCGCTCTACACGGTCAGCCCGCGGACCGGTAACAGCACCGAGATCACCGGCGTGCAGGTCCCCAACGTCGACGGCGTCCTGGTCAAGGACGACACCGTCTGGGCCGTGCAGAACATGTCCAACCAGATCAGCCGTCTCCGGGTGAACTTCCACGAGTCGACTGCGAAGCTGCGGGAAGTCATCACCAGCCCGGACTTCAACATCCCGACGACGGCCGCCCTCTTCGATGACACCCTCGCCGCCGTCAACGCCAAGTTTGGCGTGCCGAACGCCAAGACCTTCGAAGTGGTCACCGTGGACGCACGCACCAACGCCACCAAGTAGGAAGCGGCGCCGGGTCGAAAGCGGCCAGGAGACGAATGCAACAGTGCGGGAGGCGGCCTCCACACGAAAGGCGGGGGCCGCCCCATTAAGCTGGTAGGCGGACGCCAGTGCCGCCGTCGTCAGCTCCAAACTGCAACGAAAGGCGCGATTCCCCCGTGAAACTGCTGGCCGAGATGTTCACCCTTGCCCCGGCAAACAAGGATCATCACGTCGCCATGCGGTGCGCCGTGGGCGTGTTCGTCCCGCTGATCACCCTCGTGCTGCTGGGCCGACTGGACCTGGCGATCTTTGCCTCCTTCGGCGCGTTCACCGGCATTTACGGCCGCGGCGAGCTGCACCGGAAGCGGTTCTTCATCCAGGTCCGCGCCGGCGGGCTCATGCTTCTGGTGATCCTCCTTGCCACGCTGACGGCCCGGCTGGTGCATGCCGGCGGCCTGGCGCAGGAGGCGGGCATCTGGCTGCAGGTGCTGGCCACCACCCTGGTGGCCGGCGGCTGCTCGCTGGTGATCGCCCGCTGGCGGCACCGGCCGGCCGGCTCGCTGTTCCACATCTTCGCCTTTGCCGCGATCGCGTCCATTCCCAACCAGCCGCCGCTGTGGCAGGGCCTGCTGGTGTCTGTCGTGACCACGCTTTTCTGCCTGGCCGTGGGGCTGTCATCGCGGGTGCTGCGGAGCCACCGGACGGCGTGGGAGATGCCTCCGCCCGTCCGGCTGACCGCGGAGGAGAAGCGCGCGGCCGGGCTCGAGGCCGTGGGCTACCTCGTGGCCGCGGGGCTCGCGGGCACCCTTGCCACCCTCGTGGGCCAGCTGCTTGGCTTCGGGCACAACTACTGGGCCATGGTGGCGGCGGTCGTTCCGCTGGTGGGCCGCACCACGCGGCACCGCATCGCCCGCGGCATCCAGAGGATCATCGGCACCGTGCTGGGCCTCATTCTCCTGGCGGGCATCCTGCTGCTGCAGCCGGTGCCGTGGCAGACAGTTCTGGTGATCGCCATCTGCCAGTTCGGCGCCGAGCTTTTCATTGCCCGGAACTACGTGCTGGCCCAGGTCTTCGTGACGCCGCTGGCACTGACATCCACACTGCTGGTCTCCCCGGCTGCACCCGGCATCCTGCTCCGGGACCGGATCGTTGAGACGGTGATCGGCGCCGCCGTCGGAATCGCCGTGGTGCTGGCCCCCGCCGTGTGGACCCGGCTTTCGCGGCGGATTTCGGCGGGGGTCACGGCGCGGTAAGGCCGCCTGTGCCGGGCCGGCTCAGCCGTGGCTCATTCAGCCACGAGGAGCGCCTGGGGCGCGGCCTGCTTCATCCTCGTCTGCAGCCAGCGGATTTCCAGCGCGGAATCGCCCTCACACTGCTCCACCACGCCCTGGAGTTCCTTGTCCCGGTCCCCCTGGGCGGCCTGCCCCACCATCATCCATGTGACGTCGATGTGGTTGACCAGCACGTACAGGTCCTGCAGGTCCAGCATCAGAGCCAGCGGGCCGGAGCGGACCTCCTTCACGCCGTTGGCCGTCAGCCGGTGCTCCTCCTCGCCCTCGACATCTTCGCCGTAGCGGTCGATCACCGGCCTCAGCGCCTCCCGGTGCGCATCGCATTTCCTGGCGAACGTCTGCAGGATGAAATGCACGTCGGGTTCGTCGCCGTGGCCGTCCGCCACAACCCGGAACGACGACGCGAGCGTTGCCTCCGCCTCGTCCAGCAGGCCGATGTAGACAGGCAGTTTCATCGCTGGGCTCCTGTCGCGCGGCGGGATGCTGTGGTGTCGGGGGCCTTCGATGGGCCGTCGCCGCTGCGCAGCTTTTCGACCCGGACGGCGGCGTTCTTGAAGAGCGGTTGCTTGGACACCGGGTCCCATTCGGTGATGGTGAGTTCGTTCGCGGCACGGTGCCGGCCGCCGTCGGGCTTAAGAACGACGGCGGGATCCCCGGTCCCGCTGCCGGCGGCAGCACCGGCGTCGGACGTGTCCCAATATCCGTAGTGGAACGGCGCGAAGACGGTGCCCGGCCGGATGTCGCCGACCCGCACCGGTACCTCGAGGCTGCCGCGGCGGGAGGTCACCCGGGCGATGTCCCCCTCCTGGCACCCGGCGCGCGCGGCATCCTCCACGGACATCTCGATCCAGGGCTCGGGCGCGGCAGCGTTGAGCCGGCGGCTGCGGCCGGTCTTGGTCCGGGTGTGGAAATGGTACGCAGTCCGGCCCGTGGTGTAGCGGAGCGGGTAGTCGGCGTCCGGTTCCTCATGCGGCGGGGTGTAATCGAGGGCCTTGAGCCAGGCCTTCCCGGGCTGCACCGTTGCCTTGTACTCCGTTTCGCCGGTGGTGGCGCCGGTGAGGAGGTCGTGCCCGAAGGACTCGCAGTACTCCGGCGCGGTGGGGAATTCGGCGTCGGCGTACAGCCGCTCGGTACCGGCGGGGTGTCCGGTACCGCCGGGGTGCTCCTCGGTGCAGGGCCACTGGATGCCGCTGCCGCCGCGGAGTTTGTCGTAGCTGAGGCCCGTGTAGTCGCACGGGCGGCCGCGCGAGCATTCCTTCCAGGCCTCGAAGCCGTCCTCGGGGCCGGACCAGTCCAGCAGCGGCTGCCCGTCCTTGTCCGTGAACCCCATCCGGCGGGCATAGTCGAGGAAGACGTCGAGGTCACTGCGTGCCTCGCCGGGCGGGTCGACGGCCTTCTCGGACAGATGGACGGTCCGGTCGACGTTGGTGAAGGTGCCGGTCTTCTCGCCCCACGCAGCGCAGGGGAGGACGACGTCGGCATACTGCGCCGTCTCGGTGAGGTAGATGTCCTGCACCACCAGGAACAGGCCGTCCCTGGCCAGGATGTGCCGGATGCGTTCGAGCTGCGGCATGGACACGGCCGGGTTCGTCGCGGAAACCCAGAGGAACTGGATGGAGCCCTGTTCGACGTAGCGGAAGATCTGCAGGGCGTGCGTCGGCGGGGCCCAGTGCGGGATGATCCCGGCGTCCACATTCCACAGCCGGGCCAGGTCCTGCACGTGCTGCGGGTTCTCCCAGTTGCGGAAGCCCGGCAGGTCGCCGTCGGCCCCGCATTCCCTGTTGTTCTGGGCGGTGGGCTGGCCATTCATCTGCAGCAGACCGCAACCGGGCCTGCCCAGCATCCCGCGGAGGAGGTGCAGGTTGTTGACCTGGCACGCGGACGCCGTCGCGTGGGCCGACTGGTAGAAACCTTGCAGGACCGTGGACAGCACCCTGTTTTCGGTGCCGAAGATTTCCGCCGCGCGCCTCACGTCGGCAGCCGCCACGCCGCAGGTTTCCGCGACCCGCTCCGGGGTCCACGGCTCCACCACGCTGCGCAGCTGGTCCAGGTTGGCAGTGTGCTCGGCGATGTAGGCCTCGTCGATCCAGCCGTTGGCGAAGAGCTCGCGGACCAGCCCGTTCATCAGTGCCAGGTTGGTGCCCGGATGAAGCGCCAGGTGCACATCGGCGCGGCGGGCCACCTCGGTATCGCGCGGGTCGATGCACACGAGCTTCGGCGGGTTGGGCCCGTCCAGCCGGTCCAGCACGCGCGACCATAGCACCGTCTGCGTCTCCGCCATGTTGTGGCCATACAGGAAGACGGCGCTGCACTCATCGACGTCCGTATAGCTGCCGGGCTGGCCGTCGGCGCCGAAGGATTCCTTGAGCGCCGCAGCGGCCGTGGCGGTGCACAGGCGCGTGTTGCCGTCCATGTGCGGAGTGCCGATCCCGGCCTTGCCCAGCATGCCCAGCGCGTAGTACTCCTCCAGGAACAGCTGCCCGCTGGTGTAGAAACCGTGGCTGAGCGGGCCCTTGCCGGCCAGGAGCTCCTTGCTCCGCTCCACGATGCGGCCCATGGCGGTGTCCCAATCGGTTTCCACCAGTTGGCCGTCGACCCTGATCAGCGGGCGGGTCAGGCGGTCCCGGTGCACTTCGCCCTGCCAGCTGCCGTAAAGCCCCTTGGGTCCCAGCCGGCCGCGGTTCACCCGGTCTGCCGCGCGGCCGCGGATGCCCACCATTTTCCCGTCCTTGACAGCGATGTCGCAGCCGCAGCCGTTGCTGCACAGGACACACGCCGACTGCACCCAGCGGTCCACGTCGCCGTCGGCCAGCCCTTCGGCCAGGACCTGGTCCACCCGCTCCGGCCACGCTTGCCCGCTTCCGTGGGGTGTCCGTTCACCCCAGATGTCTGCGATCCGGTCCGTCATGGGGTCAGCCTCCAAGGATGGTAAGTGGACTTACTGTCCTTAGGTTACCCGCCGTCGTCGTCCGCGGAAGGGCTGGCTCAGGAGTGTTCGACGGCGGGCTCCCGGCCGGGTGCCGCGGCGATCGCATGGGGGACGGCCACCAACGCGGCGACCGCAAGAACGGCGGCGGCCGCGAATACGTAGAAGCCCCACGGGTAGGCGATGCCGGCGGCCACCAGCGTTCCGGTGACGGCCGGTCCTGTGATGGCGCCGAACCTGCCCACGCCGGCCGCGAAGCCGAGGGCCGTGCCGCGGAGCCGGGCCGGGAACAGCTGGCTGACCCAGGCGTAGACCAGGACCTGGGAACTGAAGACGAAGACGCCGGTCACGAAGACTGCCGCATTGAGCAGCAGCTCGCTTTGGACCTTGATGCTGAGGACGGCAAGGAATGCCGCGGACAGGCCGAACCACAGCAGGACGATCTTCTTGGTGCCGTGCTTGTCCGCCAGGATCCCGGCCACCACGAGGCCCACCACCGCGCCCACATTCAGGACCAGCAGCAGCACGAGGCCCGCACTCACGGTGTACCCGGCGGAGGCCATGAGCTGCGGCAGCCAGGTGTTCAGGCCGTACACCAGCAGGAGGCCCATGAAGGAAGCCACCGCGATGCCGAGGGCGACGAAGGGGTAGGGCTTGCGGATAAGGTCGCGGAAGCTGGCCTGCCGGGTCGTCTTTGCGGGGGCGCCGTTGGGTGCCGTTGCGGCCGCTGTTTCCGCAGATACTGTGGCGTGCGCCGGCGGCAGGGTTTCCGGTAGCCGGAACCACAGGAGCGGAACCAGGGCGAAGCCGGCCAGGCCGCCGACGACGAACATGATGCGCCAGTCCGGCACCACCAGGATGGCCAGGAAGGCGGTGGCAACGGCACCCACGTGATACCCGGTCATGGTCCTGGTGGTGGACTTGCCTGCGGTGCCGGCCGGGGCGTAGTCGTTCATGTAGGCCAGCGCGGCGGGCAGGCAGGCGCCCAGGCCGAGCCCGGCGAGGAGTCGGAAAATGCCGAAGACGGCCACGTTCGGCGCGAAGGCCACCGCAATGGTGAAGAGGGAAAACCACGCAACGCAGGCCACGAGGAGGCGGCGCCGGCCCAGCCGGTCGGAAAGCGGAGCGATGAACAGTGCTCCGATGCCCACGCCCATCAGGGAAATAGTGGCCGCATAGGTTGCGCCAACGGCATCGAAGCCGAGTTCATGGGTCTTGATCAGGGTGGGTATGACGGTGCCCAGCACCACCAGGTCGAATCCGTCCAGGACCATGGCCAGCCAGCAAAGCCAGACGGGCCACTGTGAGCGGCGGGCAACAGGGAGCGTTGACATGGGGAACCTCATCGTCCGGGGTAGAAGCCTGTTATGGAATCGAACGTGACGCGGGGCGGCCGGCGCACAGGGTGGCGCACAGGGTGGCGCACGCGGTGGGCCGGGGAGGTCCGTGCTGGGGGCCGGCGCGTTGCCGCCATCAAAATTCGACATGAGATTTGTATCACCGCCGGGTGTAATCTGGAACCACACCAACCATTCAATGGAAGCTGGGGTGCCGTGGCCAACTCAGTGTCCGGGGATTCGGTGGTGGACCGCGTGGTGCGCGTCATTGCGGCGTTCCCGGCCGGCGTCACCGTCCTGCAGCTGTCCGAGCTCGCCGAGCGCGCGGACCTTCCCCTCACCACCGCCCACCGCCTGGTGCGGCAACTGGCCACGCACGGGCTCCTGGAAACCAGCCCCGGCGGGTCGGTGCGGCTGGGGCTGAGGCTGTGGGAGCTGGTGAACCGCAATTCGCCCACGCTGGCCTTGCGCCAGGCAGCCATGCCGTTCATGGAGGACATCCAGCACGTGCTGAACCAGAACGTGAACCTCGCCGTGCTCGACGGCTGGGAAGCGCTCTTCGTTGAGCGGCTGTCCCGCCGCGGATCCGTGGCAAACCGCGCCCAGATCGCGGGCCGGATGGCAGTGCACGTGTCGTCGGCCGGCCTGGCCCTGATGTCTCACCAGCCAAAGCATGTGCAGGCCGAATATCTGGACCAGTTCGCGGACCCTGCCGGAAAAGTTGGCCGTGACGACGTGCGCGCCCTGCTGGCCGAGGCCGCGAACCAGGGCTTCGCCGAACTGGCGGGCGTGATCGATTCCGACACCTGGGGTATCGCCGTTCCCGTGCTGGACGGCCAGAAGCGGGCGGCGGCAGCGATCGGCGTCGTCGTTCCCCTCCGGGAGATGCGCATGCAGGCGCTGGTCCCGGCACTCCAGACGGCGGCGCGCGGCATCGCGCGCCGGCTCAGCGAGGGTGCCGGCTAAGCCTTCTCACCGGCCGTTGCTTCCATTCAGCGGAATCGCTGTAACGCCAGCCACACTCGCCGGCGCACACTGTTAGCCAGCAACCACCTTCCGCCCGGGCTCCGGCCTTTGGGCACACGCAACGGAGCGAGGAACATCATGGCACGACAGACCATCACCACCCAGGTGGCCATTCTGGGCGCGGGCCCTGCGGGACTCATGCTGTCCCACCTCCTGGCCAAGGCCGGCATCGAATCCACCGTGATCGAAGTCCGCAGCCGCCAGGAAATTTCCGAGACGGTGCGCGCCGGCATCCTGGAGCACGGCACGGTCAACATGCTCGTGGACGGCGGTGTGTCCGATCGTGTGCTGCGCGAAGGCGACCGCCATGACGGGATAGAGCTGCGGTTCAACGGCGAAAGCCACCGCATCGACTTCAAGGAACTCGTGGGGGAGTCCGTCTGGCTGTACCCGCAGACGGACGTCTTCATGGACCTTGCCGCCCGGCGTGAAGCCGACGGCGGCGACGTGCGCTACAGCGTGACCGACACGACCATTCACGACATCGAGGACAAGCCCAAGGTCTGGTTCACGGATTCCGACGGCGTTGAGTATGAGCTCCAGGCAGACTTCATCACCGGTGCCGACGGCTCACGCAGCCACTGCCGCTTCCAGATCCCCGAGGCGCACCGCAAGTGGTACTTCCACGAGTACCCGTTCGCATGGTTCGGCATCCTTGCCGAAGCGCCGCGGAGTTCCGACGAGCTGATCTATGCCAACTCCGAGAACGGCTTTGCCCTCATCAGCCAGCGCACCGAAACGGTGCAGCGGATGTATTTCCAGTGCGACCCCAAGGAAAACGTGGCCGACTGGAGCGATGACAGGATCTGGGCGGAGTTCCGCAGCCGCGTCAACGGCAACGGCTTCGAGCTCAAGGAAGGCCCGGTCATCGACAAGATGGTCCTGCCGTTCCGCAGCTTCGTGCACACGCCGATGCGGCACGGCAAGCTGTTCCTGGCCGGCGATGCCGCGCACACCGTGCCGCCGACTGGCGCCAAGGGCCTGAACCTGGCGATCCACGACGTGAAGGTGCTGTTCGAGGGGCTCGACAGCTACTACAACAGCGGCTCCACGGCCCTTCTGGATTCGTACAGCGACCGCGCCCTGGACCGGGTGTGGAAGGCCCAGCAGTTCTCCTACTGGATGACCACCATGCTGCACACGCCTGCGGACGCCGGTGACTTCGCCCGGGCGCGCCAGTTGGGCGAGCTGAACTCGGTGGTGTCGTCGCGCCACGGCCAGGCATATCTTGCCGAGGCCTACACCGGCTGGCCGTCGCGCTGAACCTCCCGGGGTGGCCCGCCCACCCGGCGTCCCGCCGTCGGGCTTAACATCGGTCCATGGAAGCCATCACCATCATCGGCGGCGGCATTGCCGGCCTGGCGCTCGCGGCCGGCCTGGACCCGCGCTTCGACGTCACCATCCACGAGCAGCGGCCCGGCGTGCCGGCGGTGGAAACATCACTGGCCATGTGGCCGGAGGCGCAGGCTGCCCTGGCGGTGCTGGGGGTGCTGCCGCAGATCAGGGAGGCGGGCACGACGTTCGGCGGGATGGCCCTGCGCGACGCGGCGGGCACAGCCCTGGTGGCACCTGAGGTCCGCGGGGTCCTGGGCGTCTCACGGGCGGGCCTCATCCGGATCCTCGAAGCCGCCGTGCCCGCATCCGTGCGCCGCGTCGAGGGCAGGGTGGATGAGATACCCGCAACCGGGCCGCTGACGTCAGGCCTGCTGGTGGGCGCCGACGGCGTCCACAGCGTGGTGCGCCGCACCTTCTGGGGCGCCCGGTCGCAGGCCAGGCTGACGCCGTACCTGGCGTTGCGCGGCGTCCTTACCGTGCCGGCCTATGCCGACACCGGCGGGGAATACTGGGGACGCGGACAGCTGTTCGGCATCACGCCCGCGTCCGGCGGGAGGACTTACTGGTATGCCTCGTTCCGCTCGAACTTGGGCCCGGAAGGCGTCGACGCGGCTGAAGCTCTGCAGCAGGCAAAGGCGCGCTTCGGCGGAAGCGCGCCGGCCGTCCGGGCTGTGCTGGAGCACGCCAAACCGGACGCCACGCTGGCGCAGCGGATCTGGACCACACCGAATCTCGGCAGCTTTGTGCGGCCCGGCGTGGTCCTGGCGGGCGACGCGGCGCACGGCATGACGCCCAACCTTGGCCGCGGCGCCTGTGAGGCGCTCGTGGACGCCGTCACGCTGGCCGAACTCCTCAACGCCCATCAGCTGGAAGACGCACTGAAGGCCTACAACCGGCAGCGCGCCCTGAAGACGCAGCTGCTGCGGCTGGCCTCGTCCGCCATGGCGGGCATAGCCCTGGCCGAACGGTCACAGCCGCTGCGCGACGGGCTGCTGAGGTTGGCGTCCCGTTAACGCCCGGCCTCCTGGCTAAATCCCGGACGACGGCGGGGCGCTAGTCCTGGTGCAGCGTTTCGGTGAGGTGGTGGTTGGGGATACGGTCGCGGTCGTAGGTGATCTCCGTGTAGCCGTGCGGTTCGGGCTTGCCGGTGGAGCTGAGGTTCACGAACACGATCTCCTCGATGGTGAGGATGCTCTGCCGCGTGATCATGTTGCGTACCTCGGCCCGCATGGTCAGCGACGTGCGGCCGAAGCGCGTGGCGGTCAGGCCCATCTCGATCAGGTCGCCCTGCACCGCGGAGCTGACGAAGTTGATTTCGGAGATGTACTTGGTGACGGCGCGGCCGTTGCCGAGCTGGAGGATGGCGTAGATCGCGGCTTCCTCGTCGATCCACTTCAGCAGGCTGCCACCGAACAGCGTGCCGTTGGCGTTGAGGTCCTCGGGCCGCACCCACTTGCGGGTGCGGAACGTAATGTCTTTGGTTTCCATAGCGCGAGATTAGCCGACGGCGGCCCGCCCCACCGGAGTGTGACGGCCGCCGCGGTTGTGCGAACGCTCAGGCCATGGCGGTGTGCGCTGCGCTGTGGCAATCGATCCGCTTGGCGTAGCAGTAAGAATGATCGACGCCGATGTAGGGACCGAAATTGGGAACGGGATCGAAGCCGGAATTCGCATAGAAGTTGCGGCCGTCAGTCTGCGCCGAGCCCGCCTCCGCCGTGATCCTGGTGATCCCCTGGGCAAAGGCCTCGGCCTCGAGGGCGGCCAGGATGGAGCTGGCCACGCCGGACCCGCGGGTATAGGGCAGAACGTAGAGACGCTTGATCTCCGCCGTCTCGGAGTCGAGCAGCCGCAGGCCGCCGCAGCCCACCGGCTGGCCTGATCCCTTGTCGTAGGCCACGAGAAACACGGCAGTGTCCACTTCTGACGGCTTGGGTCCAGGCTCATGGTCGGCACATCCGAAGCGGGCGTCCAGTTCAGCCTGCTGCGCCGCGCGCAGGTCGGCGCCCACAGGGTTCGACCAGCTGACTTTCCGGATGTTGAGCCTGGGATTGGTCTGCATCTGTGCCTCGATTCGCCGAAGGGTTGTGCGAATTAAGGTTAGAAGCGCGCCGTTACCGCGGTGTTTCCTTCCGGTAAGCGCCGTGGGAACACTTGGCGCCGAGCTGTTACGGCCGCACCAGGGTCCGCAGGAGCTTCAGGGCCACCGAGATGGACGCGATGTCCACCTGCCCGGGCCTGGTCACCTCGGCGAACGTGTCCTTGATCCGGGCCAGCTGTTCCTGGTGCCCGCGCTCCCAGGCCACGATGCGTCCAACCGGGTCGGGGGCAGCCGGGTCGGCGTCCCGGGTGTGCTGCATGACCGAGACCGTCATGTCCGCCACGGCGGAATAGACGTCGTCCCGCAGGGCGGCCCGGGCGAGGGCCCCCCACCGGTTTTGCCGCGGCAGGTCCGTGATGCGCAGCAGCAGGCTGGCGGCCCCGATCCGCTGGAACACCGTGTAGTAGAGATCCGTGATCGTGGCGAGGGGCTCCCGGATCTGTTCCGACACCAGCGAGATGTCCAGCAGTCCGAAGCTCTCCAGCATGTCCGCAGCCCGCAGGCCGAGGTCGTGCGGCAACCCCGCCTGGTCCCAGTGGGCGAGGCGGTCCTGCACGCGGTCCAGGTCGGAGCCACGGAGGTAATCCACTGTGCGGGTCCGGAACATCTCCAGCGTTGGCGTGATCCGTGCCAACGCCTCCGTGACGGGCCGGTCCCGGTGGTCGTGTGTGACGTACCAGCGGGTGGCCCGGTCGAGGACCCGGCGCATGTGCAGCGCGACCTCGGCAGCATGCTCGGTGGGGAATTCGGGCGGCAGGGCGGCAATCCGGTCCACGACCCACGGCAGGTCGTAGACCTCGCGGGCCACGACGAAGGCCTTCGCGACGGCCGCAGGGGTGGCGGTCGTTTCCTCGATGGCGCGGAAGGCGAAGGTGATGCCGCCCAGATTGATCATGTCGTTGGCCACCACGGTGCAGATGATCTCGCGGCGCAGCGGGTGTGTGTCCAGTTCGGCGCCGAAGCGCTCGGAAAGCTGGCGCGGGAAATAGCCCCGGAGCACGCCGCGGAACCAGGGGTCATCGGCGAGGTCGCTGGCCACGAGGTCCGCGGCCAGCTCAATCTTGGCGTAGGCGGCCAGCACGGACAGCTCCGGGGCGGTCAGTCCTTGGCCGGAACGGAGCCGGTCGTGCAGCTCCGCGGTGCCGGGCAGCGCCTCGATGTTCCTGTCGAGGTCCGCGGCGGTTTCCAGCCAGTCCATGGCCCGTTCGAAGCCGGGGCTCCAGTTGGACACCAGGTGCCGGTCGTTGAGGAGCAGCACATTCTGGTCGGTGTTGTTTTTGAGGACCAGCCGGGCCACTTCATCCGTGAGGGAATGCAGGAAGCCGGTCCGTTCCACGGCGTCCATGCGGCCGGCGGCGATCACCCGGTCCACGAAGATCTTGATGTTGACCTCGTGATCCGAGCAGTCAACTCCGGCTGAGTTGTCGATGGCGTCGGAGTTGAGCAGGACCCCGCCCAGCGCTGCCTCGATGCGGCCGCGCTGGGTCAGCCCCAGGTTGCCGCCTTCGGCGACCACCCTCGCCCGCAGCTCGGACCCGTTGATCCGAATGGCGTCGTTGGCTTTGTCGCCGACGTCGGCGTTTGTTTCCGTCGCGGCCTTTACATAGGTGCCGATCCCGCCGTTGTACAGGAGATCCACCGGCGCCCGGAGGATGGCTTGCAGGAGTTCCTGCGGCGCCAGCCCCGTGGTGCCGCGCTCCAGCCCCAGGATGTGCCGGACCGGTTCCGTCACAAGGATCGACTTCGCCTGCCGGGAGTACACGCCGCCGCCTTCGCTGATGAGCGACGCATCGTAGTCGGCCCAGGATGAACGGGGCAGCCCGAACAGGCGCCGGCGCTCGGTGTAGGCGGCAGCGGTGTCCGGGGCGGGATCCAGGAAGATGTGCCGGTGGTCGAAGGCCGCCACCAGACGGATGTGGCGGGAGAGCAGCATCCCGTTCCCGAAAACGTCGCCGCTCATGTCGCCGATGCCGGCAACGGTGAAATCCTGGTTCTGGGTGTCCAGCCCCAGCTCCCTGAAATGCTCCTTCACCGACTCCCAGGCACCGCGGGCCGTGATGCCCATCTGCTTGTGGTCATAGCCCACCGAACCGCCTGAGGCGAAAGCGTCACCCAGCCAGAAGCCGTACTCCGCGGCGAGGAGGTTCGCGGTGTCCGAGAAGGAAGCGGTGCCTTTGTCGGCGGCCACCACCAGATAGTAGTCGTCGCCGTCGTGGCGGACCACGCGTTCCGGCGGGACCACCGTTTCCCGGCCACCGGCTTCAGCGCCGCGGGGCTGAGCGCCACTGGTTTCACCGCCACCGGCTATTCCGACGGCGGACTGGACCAGGTTGTCGGTCAGGTCCAGCAGACCGCGGATGAAGATCCGGTAGCACTCCTGGCCCTCGGCCAGCCACGCCGCCCGGTCAGTCGCCGGGTCCGGCAGCCGTTTGGGGTAGAAACCGCCCTTGGCGCCGGTTGGCACAATGACTGAGTTCTTGACCACCTGTGCCTTCACCAGGCCGAGGATCTCGGTGCGGAAGTCCTCACGCCGGTCGGACCAGCGCAACCCGCCCCGGGCCAGTGCCCCGAACCGGAGGTGCACGCCTTCCACGCGCGGCGAGTACACCCATATCTCGTACTTTGGCCGCGGCAGCGGTGAACTGTGGATGGCCGCGGGGTTGAGCTTGATGCTCAGATGCGCCCTGGCCTGGTAGTAGTTGGTGCGCAGGGTGGCCTCCACGAGATTCATGAACGTCCGCAGCAGCCGGTCGGCGTCCAGCACGGGGACGTCGTCGATGGCGGCCAGAAGTTCCTGCCGGGCCTTGGCGGTGCTGCGGAGCCGCTCACCATTGGCCAGGTCCGGATCGAACTTGGCCGCAAACAGTTCCAGCAGGGCGCGCGTGGCCCGGACGTTGGCCAGCAGTGTTTCGGCGATGAAGCCGTAGGAATTGGTGGTGCCCAGCTGCTGCAGGTACTTGGCATAGGTGCGCAGGATGACAACCTGCTGCCACGGCACCGACTCACGGATCACCAGGGCATCAAAACTGTCGGATTCGATGTCTCCCCGCATGGCTGCGGAAAAGCAATCCGCCAGCAGCGCGCCCACCTGGGCGGGGTCGACGCCGTCGGGATACTTCACGCCCAGGTCGTACAGGGGCAGCTCGCGGCCGCCGCGGCGCAGGCCGAAGGGGCGCTGGTCCAGCACCTCCACGCCGAGATTGTGGAAGAACGGCAGAAACGCCGTGAGGCTGCGGGGACGGGTGAGGTAGAGCCTGATCCGGGCGCCGCCTGCCGCGGCGGGAGGGGCAGCGTCCGCGGTGACATCGGCGGGCCCGGGCAGGGTGTAGACCGACAGCGCCGGATCGTCCGGGTCGCGGCCGCCCCGCCCGTCCAGGTCAAACTCCTCGAACCTGCTGATGTCCCGGATGGCATCGTCCGCGCCGTATTCCGCGCGGTAGCTGGGCGGAAACGCACCCGACCATAGTGCCGTGAGCCTGGCCGCCTCGGGGCCGGGAAAGTGCTCCTTCAGCACTTCGTCGAGGCCCTCGGTCCAGGAGCGCGTGGCCTGCAGCACCCGCTGTTCCAGCGCGGCGGCATCGACGTCCGGCATGGCGCCGCGGGCCAACAGGATCCGGAAGAAGACCCGGGCCATGGGGGAATCTCCCAGCCGTACCTCGAACTCCATGTCCTGTGGCCGGAAGGCCTGGCGGAGTTCATGCTCCATCCTGAGCCGGACGGCAGTGTTGTAGCGCCGCCGCGGCAGGAACACGAGGGCATGGACAAAGCGTCCGGGACTGTCCGGGCGCAGGAACAGCCGGGTCCGGCGGCGCTGCTGCAGGTCAAGGATGTCGGCGGCCAGCCTGGTCAGATCATCGACTCCGATCGAGAACAGCTCGTCGCGGGGAAAAGACTCCAGGACCGCCAGAACGTCCTTGCTCCGCTGCGACCGGGGTGCGGCCTCGAGGAGCCCCAGCACCGCTGCCAGCTTGTCGCGGATCACCGGTATCCGGCGCACGGACTGGCTCGAAGCGCCCGGGGTGAAGAGGCCCACGAAGAGCCGCTCACCGTTGACAGCGCCCGCGGCATCGAAGATGGGGAGCCGCAGCTCGTCCAGGTAGGAGGCCCGCAGCACGCTCGAGTGCAGCTCACAGGTGGTCAGTGTGAAAACCTGGCCGGCCCCGGGTCCGTCCCACTGTCCGCGTCCACCGCCGTCCGCGTAGGCACCGCCCGCTGCCAGCCCGCCGTCGTCCGCCTGTCCGGCCTCCCCTGCAAGGGCTCTGCGCAGCAGTCCCAGCGCATTCACCGGCTCCCCCGGTGCCTGTGGCGAGGCCGGCAGGCGGCCCTCCGCGCGGCCCAGGCGCTCCGCGTATCCGAGGAACGTGAAATTGCCGTCGTCCAGCCACCGGAGCAGGTCACGGACCTGGTCCGGCGGCGGACTGGATGACCCGGGGAAACTATCTATCGAGGCAACGGCGGCTGTCACCGCCTCCTGGATGGCTGCCGCGTCCGTCGCGGCCGCGCGGACATCGTCCAGCACCCGGTGCAGGTTGGCGGTGAGCTCGTCGACGGTGGATTGCTCCGGCAGCCTGTCGATTTCCACCGCCACCCAGGTCTCGGTTGCCACCCGCGTCCCGGTGGCCGCCCGGCCATCCGAGGACCGGGCGTCCTGGTCCGCCGGTCCGCCGCCCATGGCTGGGGCCGGTGGGTGTGACTCCTGTGCCGCCTCGGGAACAGCCAGACCCGACCTCGAAGGCCCGTGCCGCAGGTCCAGCAGTTGATGGGTCCGGGAGTCCCGCCGCACCTTGAAAGTGGGGTGCACCAGCAGCCGGATCGCCGCGTCCTCGCGCGTCAGTTCCGCCGTGACCGAGTGGACCAGAAACGGCATGTCGTCCGCAACAACTGCCACGATTGTGGCGTCGAGGTCGTTCAAGACCCCGACGGCGGCCTGCCCCGGGGCGCGCTCCGCCGCCACGGAAAGGTGGTACATCGCCCGCGTCCGGAGTACGTCGAGGCTGTAGTCCCCGATGTCTTCACCGGACACGTGCTCGTAATAGTCAGTCAGGAACGATTCGCCGGGCAGGTAGGGGCCGTCCCCGCGGTCCCCGCCCCGCGGCACCGTTTCTTGTGCCATGGCAGTGCGCCTCCACCGTGCGGGACACCGCCGCAAGTCGCGGTTGCCGGTCCTGTCCCGACGCCTGCTTTCATGATGGCCGCGTCCGCTGGCGCCCGTCCAGTACGTTGGTTCGCTATGTGGACGACGGCAGGCCTAACCTGTGGTCTTTCCCATCGGGTCCTCGGCGGCGGGGTCGGCCAAGGCAAGGCCACCTACCGGGCTGGCGTCCCAGTGGATCAGGTTCCAGCCGCCGTCGGGATCGCCTTCCAAGGCCACGATGCCGGTGTTCGCCAGGACGTGCCGGGCGGCGAATTCCATGTCGATGTTGTTCGCCCGGTGGCCTGCCCAGACACGGATCGCGGCGCCGTGGCTCACCACGGCGACTGCACCGGCGCCGGCGGCCTCCGCGGCCACCTTTGCGATGGCAGCGTCGTAGCGCTCGAAAAACTCGTGACCGTTGGGCCCGGCGGGCATCCGGCGGTCGAAATCTCCGTCCGTCCAGGCAAAAACGGTGCTCATATACCGGCGGTGGGACTCGTGGTCCGTCAGCTTTTCCAGGGCGCCCGCCTCGATCTCATGGATGCCGTCCAGGATCTTCACGTCGAGTCCCAGCTCCCGGCTCAGCGGTTTGGCGGTGATCTGCGTGCGGATCAATGTGGAGGCGTACAGCGAGCTGATCGGCTCGTTCGCCAGGGCCCGCGGCAGCGCCTCCGCCTGGCGCTCGCCCAGCTCGGTGAGGCCGGGGCCCGGGTGGGCGGTGTCCAGCTGCCCCAGCACGTTCCCGGGGGTTTCGCCGTGGCGGATGAGCAGCAGCCTCATGATGTCGCGTTCCTTGTTATCGTCGGGAAGGTTGGCGGCGCGGGCCGCCGTAGGCGGGACCGGCCGTTTCTTGCGGAAGCCGCCGGAAACAAAAGCGGTGCCGGGCGGCAAGGCCCGGCACCGTCGTCGTACTTATTTGAGGTGGTCCACCAGTTGATCCGCGATGCCGGTGTACTTGCCCGGCGTCAGGGCGAGCAGCCGCGCCTCGGCCGCCGCGGAGAGTCCCAGGCCCTGGACGAACTCCTGCATCCGGGCGGCATCCACGCGCTGGCCGCGGGTGAGGTCCTTGAGGCGCTCGTACGGGTTCTCCATGCCTTCGACGCCGGCAATCGCCTCCGCGCGCATCACCATCTGGATGGCCTCGCCCAGGACTTCCCAGTTCGTGTCGAGGTCCTCGGCGAGGACACCCTCCGCGACGTCGAGGCGCTCCAGGCCCTTGGCCACGTTGGAGATGGCCAGCAGGGAGTGGCCGAAGGCGACGCCGATATTGCGCTGGCTGGAGGAGTCCGTGAGGTCGCGCTGCCAGCGGGAGGTCACCAGGGTGGAGCCCAGCACGTCCAGGAGCCCGGAGGAAATCTCCAGGTTGGCCTCGGCGTTTTCGAAGCGGATCGGGTTGACCTTGTGCGGCATGGTGGAGGAGCCGGTGGCGCCTGCCACGGGAATCTGCGCGAAGTAGCCGATCGAGATGTAGCTCCAGATGTCCGTGCAGACGTTGTGCAGGATCCGGTTGAAGCGGGCGACGTCGGCGTACAGCTCGGCCTGCCAGTCGTGGCTTTCGATCTGGGTGGTCAGCGGGTTCCAGGTCAGGCCCAGCTTCTCCACGAACGACTTGGCCACCTGCTGCCAGTCCGCGCCCGGGACGGATGCCACATGGGCGGCGTACGTGCCGGTGGCGCCGTTGATCTTGCCGAGGTATTCGGTCCTGGCGACGCGGTCCAGCTGCCGGTTCAGGCGGTGCGCAATGACGGCGAGTTCCTTGCCCAGGGTGGTGGGCGTGGCGGGCTGGCCGTGCGTGCGGGACAGCATCGGAACGGCGCGGTTGTCCTCGGCCATCTTGCTGATCTGGGCCACGAGGGCCCGGGCGGCGGGCAGCCACACGTCCTCCACAGCACCCTTCACGCCCAGGGCGTAGGACAGGTTGTTGATGTCCTCGGAGGTGCAGCCGAAGTGCACCATGGCGGTCAGGTTTTCGATCCCGACGGCGGGCAGCCGGCGGCCGATGTAGTACTCCACGGCCTTCACGTCGTGGACGGTGACGGCTTCGATTTCGGCCAGCTCGGTGACGGAGGCGGCATCGAATTCGGTGACGATTGCGCGCAGCTGCTGCTGCTGGTCCGCGGTCAGCGGGCCGGCGCCCGGGAGGACGTTGTCCCCGGTCAGGTGGATCAGCCACTCCACCTCGACGGCGACGCGGTCGCGGTTGAGGGCTGCCTCGGACAGGTAGTCAACGAGGGGGCCGACGGCGGACTTGTAGCGGCCGTCCAGCGGGCCGAGCGCGATTTGTTCCCCTGATGCGGCGAGGGCGAGGCGTCCGGAGGGCGTACGGGTGTCAGCTGTGGCGGCAGTTTCAGGCATGAGCTGATTCTTTCATGAAGTTCCGTGCCCGCTGAAGCACGGGATTCCGTGTGACTTCCCCTCCACAGGCCCGCCCCCGGGCACTTCTCCACATGGACGACGCCGGCCGTTCCGTTGTTGTCGGTCCGCACCGTAGCGTCGTGGGCAGGAATCGAGGAAGGGGCCAGGCGCCGGAGCGCCGGACCGCAGGGATGGGGGTACCCGAATGAGCGCCAGCATCACAGGCATGAGCGCCAGCATCACGGCGGGGAGCGTCACGGCGGCGGACGCCGCGGCATGCTCGTCGCGCAGTTTCGAAGTCCAGCTGTTGGCCGGGCGGGTGGAGGCCTGCGCGGAACAGGTCGATGCCGTGCGTGCCAGACTCTCGCAGCTCCAGCTCATGGACTGGCAGTCACCTGCCGGTCAGGCGTACCGGTCCAGCCTCCGGGTGCAGGCAATGGCCCTCTCCGGGGCACGCGAAGGAGTGCTTGGCGCCGCCCTCGCGCTGCGGCGGCACTCCGTCCATGTCGCAGAGTCCGCCCTTACTGCCGCCGGGGGTTACTGATGGCCGAGGCCGCGCCGGGTGGCAGCGGCGGCCAGCTCCGTCCCGTCGAGCCGGTCTCCGACGGTGTCCTTTCCGTGCGTGGCGGAGTGGGCGGGATCTCCTTCCAGCTCGAGGAACTGGATACGGGGGCGCGGGAGCTGGACGCGCTCGCCCGGGATCTCGCGGTTGTCGAGCTGGGTATCTACAGGGTCTGGGAGTCGCTGGGAAGCTACCAGCGGGACGATCCGTCCAGCGGCGCCGAGGCCCTGACCGCTGTCTGGGAGGGGCAGCGCTCCGTGGCGTCGGTGCGGGAGGAGATGGACCGCCTGGCCGGCGGTGTGCGCGCCTGCCAGCTCGAGTACAGCGCGGCCGAAACGGCGAACCTGCTCATCACGCAGCTCCACTGGGACGCATCCTGGTTGTGGGGACGGCAGGTGGTTGACCTTGGCCTGGCCCCGGACTGGCGGGACTGGCGCCCCAACACGGCCAGCACCGAGGCGATTGCATCGAGTGACCCCGTGGTGGCCGGCACCATCCTGGCGGCGCTCCTGGGAGTGCGGCAGAGCCCGGTGGACGCCGCCGTAAAGATGGCGCTCGCGTCCGGCATGACGGGGTCGAGCGTCCCGACCCTTGCCAGGACGCTGCTGGACCGCGTCCTGCCGGGGTTGAAGCCGCGGCCGGTCAGGGCCCTCAAGGAGGGGTCCGCGGACATCGACCTGGACGCGTCCCCTGCAGGTCTTCTTGCCCGGGCAGGAGAGGTGGAGGACGCCGGTCCCGGCCAGATCGAGGTCATCCAGACAACCAGCGGGGGACGGGACGCGTTCATCGTGATCATTCCGGGAACCCAGCCCGGCAACACCGGCGGACCCAACCCCTTCGATGAGGCCGGCATCGGCGAAGCTTTGGGATACGGGTCCGAGTACACGGCCGGGGCCATCCGGGCGGCCCTGCGAGAGGCCGGGGCAGAGGCCGGGGACCAGGTGGTGGCTGTGGGCTACAGCCAGGGCGGCATCCACGCGATGAATCTGAGCCAGGACAGGGCCTTCCTTGCCGAGTACAACCTCAAATACGTGCTGACCGCGGGGTCGCCGGTGGGCGCCATATCTCCGGGGCCGGGCGTCAGCAGCCTGCACCTGGAGCACCGGCAGGACTGGGTCCCGGGGAGCGAGGGCCTTCCCAATCCGGACACCAGGGACCGGGTGACGGTGACGCTCAACGGTCTGGTCAGGACACCTCCCGGGGAGGACGCCGGCCTCGGTCCCGGGCACAGGCTCACCAACTACGAGGCCGGGGCCCGGGCAGTCGCCGCGAGCCCCGATCCTTCGCTGGTGGCGTCCACCGCTCTGCTCGCCGGTGTGGTGGGCGCGGGTGGAACGGCCAAGGTCACCCGGTTTCAGCTGGTCCGCGCGCCAAAGCCGCCCGCGTCTGCACGGCAGCTGCCGATGCCCGGCCCGGGCCGGATCGTCCTTCCAGGCCAGTCTCCTCAGCCGGAATCCCGTGCGGAACCCCGCATGGTGTCTGGCGGCGGCGCCGCAGGAGTCAGCGGTGGCGGGCGCCGGGGAGCCGGTCTGCCACCAGCGAAATCACGGTGATGATGATGGCGGCCAGCACGGCGGTCCAGAAGAACGAATCGATCGTAAAGTGCACCGGCGTGTAGCTGCTGATCCAGGAGGTGAGGTAGAGCATCGCGGCGTTGATCACCACCGTGAACAGGCCCAGCGTCAGGATGGTGATGGGCAGGGACAGAAAGCTGACCACCGGGCGCACAAACGCATTGACCAGGCCGAATATCAGCCCGATGAACAGGTACGCGAGGACAATGCCGGCAGCGTCGGTTCCCTGGTTCACCCCGGTCTTGGCAACAGCTTCCGTGGTGGCTGTGGTGGAGATGTCCAGGCCCGGCAGAAGCCAGCTGGCAATCCACAGCGCCAGTCCGTTAATGATCACGCGCATGATGAAAGACCGCATGCGCCCATGCTGTCACACCGCAAGGTCTGGCAGGCAGTCAGGGGCATAGGCTAGGTGGCATGACTTCATCAGAGACTATGGCGGGGGGCCCGAGGCCCCGACCGGTGGTTGACCGGCTGCCCCGCTACGCTGCCGGCAAGCCGCCCGTCGCTGTCGACGGCCTTGCAAGCTACAAACTGTCGTCCAATGAGAACCCGCTGCCGCCCATCCCGGCCGTGGTGGAGGCCATCGCCGCCCAGACCGACTTCAACCGCTACCCCGACCCCCTCAGCACCAGGCTCCGCGCCGCGCTCGCCGGGTTCCTCGACGTCCCGGCCGAGGACATCGTCACCGGGGCCGGCAGCCTCGGCGCCCTCACCCAGCTGCTGACCACGTTCGCCGGCCAGAACGACGACGGCAAGCCGGACGAGGTGATCTACGCGTGGCGGTCCTTCGAGGCCTACCCCATCTGCGTCGGGCTGGCCGGAGCAGAGAGCGTCCGGATCCCCCTGACGGCTGACGGTCGCCATGACCTCGACGCCATGGCCGCAGCCGTGACCGTCCGAACCAGGGTGATCCTGCTGTGCACTCCCAACAACCCCACTGGCCCCATCCTGACCGCCGAGGAAACCGAGGGCTTCATCAAGGCTGTTCCTTCGGATGTTGTGGTGGTCATCGATGAGGCCTATCAGGAGTTCGTCCGCGCTGAAGACGCCGTGGACGGCATCCGGATGTACCGCAAGTACCCCAATGTGGTGGTGCTCAGGACGTTCTCCAAGGCGCACGGCCTCGCCGGCCTGCGGGTCGGCTACAGCGTGTCCCAGCCCCAGCTCACCCAGCACCTGCGCGTCGCCGCCACCCCGTTCGCGGTCTCGCAGATCGCCGAAAAGGCGGCGGTGGTGTCCCTGCAGAATTTTGACCAGGTTGTAGAAAGGGTACAAAGCCTGGTGGAGGAGCGGGACCGGGTGACAGCAGGTCTCCGGGACCTCGGCTGGTTCGTTCCGGACGCGCAGGGGAACTTTGTCTGGCTCGGTTTGGGCGAGGACAGCGCAGAGTTTGCCCGGCTCGCCGGGGAGCGGGCGCTGTCCGTGCGGGCCTTCGGAAACGAAGGCGTCCGGGTCAGCATCGGCGAGGTGGAAGCGAATACGCGATTCCTGGAACTCTGTGCGGTCTACACAAAACCGCCACGCCGTTCCTAGCGCTTAACAAACAGCCGGCGCTACCTACGCCGGATAAAGTAAGGAACAGTAAGCCAAAATATATATGCCTCGCCGGGAATGCATTCCCCGCGAGGCATATATCCCAGCGACATTGCAACGCATCCGGATGCGGCAGGCAAGGAGACGGTATGGGCGCAACACATCTGCCCTCCACCGAGTTCGATGGAACGGAACTGGACGACCAGCTCGAGGCGCAGGCCGAGGCTGCCTTGGGCGTGCCCCCGGCTGAAATGGTCCAGCTTCTGGGTCCCGACGGAACAATGGGCACGGATTCCGTGTTCTCCGAGTACGCCGCGCGTCTCGATGCCGAAAAGCTCCGCGGTTTTTACGCGGACATGGCGGCCATCCGACGCTTTGACCAGGAAGCCACGGCCCTGCAGCGGCAGGGGCAGCTGGCCCTGTGGGTTCCGCTGACGGGCCAGGAAGCAGCCCAGATCGGATCCGGGCGGGCCAGCCAGCCGCAGGACTACATCTTCCCCACCTACCGCGAGCACGGCGTTGCCCTGACCCGCAACGTGGACCTGGCCGAACTGCTGAAGCAGTTCCGCGGCGTCTCCAACGGCGGCTGGAACCCGAAGGACACCAACTTCCACCTGTACACGCTGGTGCTGGCTGCGCAGACGCCGCACGCCGTCGGCTATGCCATGGGCATTCAGCGCGACCAGCGGCTGGCAGAGGCCCGGAGGCTGGACGGCGCCCAGGGCGTCGACGGTCCGGCCGAGCCGAAGGCCGCCGTCATGGTCTACTTCGGCGACGGTGCGAGCTCCGAGGGCGACGTCCACGAGTCCATGGTCTTTGCCTCCTCGTACAACGCCCCGGTGGTCTTCTTCTGCCAGAACAACCACTGGGCCATCTCCGTGCCCACTGCCGTGCAGACCCGCATCCCGCTCGCCAACCGCGCCAAGGGCTACGGCTTCCCGGGCATCCGCGTGGACGGCAACGACGTCATCGCGGTCCACGCCGTCACCGAATGGGCGCTCGAGCACGCACGCCAGGGCAACGGCCCGGTCCTGATTGAGGCCTTCACCTACCGCGTGGGCGCCCACACCACAGCCGACGATCCCACGAAGTACCGCGAGTCCTCGGAGGAGGCCCTGTGGCGCGAAAAGGACCCGCTGGACCGCCTGGAGAAGTACCTCCGCGCCGAGGGCATGGCCGACGACGCGTTCTTCGCCGGGCTTGCCGCCGAGGGCGACGAACTCGCCGCCTACATCCGCAAGTCCACCTACGCGTCGGACGCCCCGGACATCAGGACGGCCTTCGCCAACACCTACGTCGAGGCGCATCCGCTCGTGGCCGAGGAACTGGCGTGGTTCGAAGAGTACAGCGCAGGCTTTGCCGGCGAGGACGAGGGAGAAGGGGCAGGCCGCCGATGACCACCATGACCATTGCCAAGGCCATCAACGAAGGCCTGCGCGCCACGCTCAGCAACAACCCCAAGTCCCTCCTCATGGGCGAGGACATCGGCCCCCTCGGCGGCGTGTACCGCGTCACCGACGGACTGATCGGCGAATTCGGGGCCGACCGCGTGGTGGACACCCCGCTCGCAGAATCCGGCATCATCGGCACCGCGATCGGCCTGGCGCTGCGCGGCTACCTGCCCGTTGCCGAGATCCAGTTCGACGGTTTCGTCTTCCCCGGCTTCAACCAGATCACCACCCAGCTGGCCAAAATGCACTCGCGGAGCAACGGCAACCTCACCGTGCCCGTGGTCATCCGCATCCCCTACGGCGGCGGCATCGGCTCCATCGAGCACCACTCGGAATCGCCGGAGGCACTGTTCGCGCATACCCCCGGGCTGCGCATCATCACCCCGTCCAACCCCCACGACGCCTACTGGATGATCCAGCAGGCCGTGAACTGCCAGGACCCGGTAATCGTCTTCGAACCGAAGCGACGCTACTGGCTCAAGGGCGAGGTCGACACCGAATCTGCCGGCCCGGCCGAAGACCCGTTCAAGGCCCACGTGGTCCGGGAAGGAACCGACGCCACCGTGGTGGTCTACGGCCCGCTCGTCCCCGTGGCCCTCGCCGCCGCCAACGCCGCGGCCGAGGACGGCCGCAGCATCGAAGTGATCGACCTGCGCTCCATCTCGCCGATCGATTTCGATGCCATCGAGGCCTCCGTCAAGAAGACGGGCCGGCTGGTCGTGGCGCACGAGGCTCCCACCTTCGGCGGCATCGGCGGCGAAATCGCTGCCCGCATCAGCGAACGGGCTTTCCTGTCGCTGGAGGCGCCGGTCATCCGGGTAGGGGGCTTCCATATGCCGTACCCCGTGGCCAAGATCGAAGAGGACTACCTCCCGGACATCGACCGCATCCTTGAGGCGCTGGACCGCACCTTCGCGTACTGACGCCGTGGCGCACCGGCGCCTGCTGACTCTTTCGCCTACCGCCTCCGCACCTCCCGGAGCGCCCGAGCTTTCGAACCCGAGGATCCCATGACGCTTAACAAGTTCAACCTCCCCGACGTCGGTGAGGGCCTGACCGAGGCAGAGATCGTTTCGTGGAAGGTCAAGCCCGGCGACGAGGTGGCCATCAACGACGTCCTGTGCGAGATCGAGACGGCCAAGTCCCTCGTGGAGCTCCCGTCACCGTTCGCCGGTACCGTCACCGAACTGCTGGTCCCGGAAGGGGCAACGGTCGACGTCGGAACCGCCATCATCAGCGTCGCTGACGCCATGCACGGCGACCCCACGCCAGCCGACGCGCCCGCACCGATGTACGGAAAACTCCCGGTGGACGCCGAGCCCGCCGCCAGCGAAAAGTCCGACGGCGGAGCTGCCGCCGGCGGCCTTGCCGCCGGTCCGCTGGTTGGTTCCGGGCCGAAGGCCGACGCCGTGAAGCGGCGCCCGCGCCTGACGCGGCCCGCTATTCCCGCGGACCCGGTCCACGGTGCTCCGGAGGTCGAGCCGGTGCAGCCGCATTCTATGGCGGACGTGCTGGACGAGTCGGTTTCGGCTGGCGCAACCGGCGGCGGGGCCGCAGCCAACGGTGCCGACAAGCCGACGTTGGGCGGAGCAATCTCCGGCCTCATGAACAGGGTCCTGGCCAAGCCGCCGGTGCGCAAGATCGCCCGCGACCTGGGGATTGACCTGGCAGACGTTGTGGCCACGGGTGCGCGCGGCGAGGTGACGCGCGAGGACCTGGTCAGCTACCAGGCGCAGCGCGATGCGGAAGTGGACAAGGCGGACACCTTCTGGGGCGCCTCCGGCCGTCCGCAGGAGCAGCGGGTTGAGCGGATCCCGGTCAAGGGCGTCCGGAAGGCCACCGCGAAGGCCATGGTGGAGTCGGCGTTCTCCGCGCCGCACGTGAGCATCTTCGTGGACGTGGATGCCAGCCGGACCATGGAGTTCGTCAAGCGGCTCAAGGCCTCGCGTGACTTTGAGGGCATCAAGGTCTCCCCGCTGCTGATCCTTGCCAAGGCCGTCATCTGGGCGGCGGCCCGGAACCCGAGCGTTAACGCCACCTGGGTGGACAACCCTGACGGCAGCGACTCCGCCGAGATCCATGTCAAGCACTTCATGAACCTGGGCATTGCCGCGGCCACGCCGCGCGGGCTGATGGTCCCGAACATCAAGAACGCCCAGGACCTGTCCCTCAAGGAACTGGCGCTGGCCCTGAACGAGCTCGCCACCACGGCGCGGGCCGGCAAGACCCAGCCGGCGCAGATGCAGGGCGGTACGCTGACCGTCACTAACATCGGCGCCCTCGGCATCGACACAGGAACCCCCATCATCAACCCCGGTGAGGTGGCCATCGTGGCGTTCGGCACCATCAAGCAGAAGCCGTGGGTCCTGGACGGTGAGGTCATCCCGCGCTGGATTACCACGCTTGGCGGATCCTTCGATCACCGCGTCGTGGACGGCGACCTTTCCGCCCGCTTCATGGCCGACGTCGCTGCCATCCTGGAAGAGCCGGCTCTGCTGCTCGACTGACCCCCTGCTCGACTGACCTGCCCTGCTCGACGGACAGGCCCGGGAGGGGTACCCTCCGGGGAAAGGGGGATGGACCGGACAGGCAGGGACGGGGTTCCCATGAGTGAGGATCGCGGGATCGTCAGCATCCGCGTGAAAAACCGCGTGGCCCGGATCATCACGGAAGCCCTTCAGCCGCCCATCACAGTGGCGCTGCTGCTGCTCCTCAGCCCGGCCATGGAACCCGGCTTTCCGGGTACCGTCTGGTTCGGTGCGGTGGCGGTACTGTTTGTGTGCGTACTGCCGCTGGCCGCCGTCGTTCTCCTGGTGCGGCTGGGCAAGGTGACGGACCACCACGTCAGCGACCGCAAACAACGCGCGCCGGTGCTCGCCATGTCGGTGGTGTCCCTGCTCGCAGGGCTGGCAGTGCTCCTGGCCATCAACGCCCCGTACAGCGTCATTGTGGTGGTGCTGGCGATAGTGGGAGGCGTGGTGGTACTCGCCGTCATCAGCCTGTTCTGGAAAATAAGCGGCCACGCCGGGGCCATCGCGCTGACGACGGTCATCTCGGTGCTGATCCTGGGCGTCCAGTGGCTTCCGTTGCTGCTGCTGGTTCCCGCTGTCGGCTGGTCCCGGGTGGTGCTGCGGGCCCACACGGTGGCGCAGGTTGTTGCCGGTGCCCTGGTGGGCGGCGGTGTCACCGCGGGCCTTTGGTGGCTGCTGCGCGAGCTGCTGGTCCGGATCGGCTGAGCCCGGAACCGGGCGCCCCTAAGTGACGCCGGAGGCTGGCTCAGTAAGCGGCGTAGGAGTTGGCCAGCAGTTGGGCCATGGCCGGATCGCCGGACATGCCTGCCATGCTTACGGCGGCGGCCAGCATGATGCCACTCACGGCGGCAATGCCGCTGCTCACCAGCGTGAGGAACTTCCAGTCTTCGCGCAGGACGCTCTTCAGAGTGTCCGGCAGCTGCAGGTCGGGGGAGATGAGGTTCGGGGCGCTGTCCACGGAGCCGTCGTCGAGGAGGGCGATCACGCGGCCGGCGGAGCGGTCAACGCGCATGGCGCTGATGTGGTTGCCGTGGCGGGCAAGAAGGATGTCGTGGCCGACGAGGTGGCGACGCTGGAGAGTAAGCACAGTGTTCCCCTGAAAGGTAGATTTGGAATTGTCCGCACCATCGGGGGCAACTCCAATTTTATCTTTCAGGGCATGCCGGATCGCCGGAAAACGGGGTGAGACTGCCCACCAGCCCGGGTGATCCGCGTCAAGTCAGTCTGGACAGTGCCTGCCGGCTCTGGCTAGTCGGCGCCGTAGGTGTTGGCGATATAGACGTCGCAGGACGCGCTGTGGGCCACGCTGTTCGCCACGCTGCCCAGCACCCGCCCCAGCCCCTGCATGCGGCGGTTTCCCACCACGATCATGCTCGCCTCGAGGCGGTCCGCCTCCCTGACCAGGGCTTCGGCGGGTTTGCCCCGCGCGGAGGAATACGTGATCTCGAAGTCGCCGCCCGCCAGGGCAGCCGCCACATCCCGGGCCACCTTTTCAGCATCGTCAGCGGACGACACGATCCACCTGTCGCTGCCGCTGCCGAAGACTTCGGTCCGGTCGGTGTCGAACGCGGACACGACGTGGAGCCTGGCGCCCAGCGCCGCAGCCAGATCCCGCGCCACCTCCGCTGCCTTGCGTGCGGTACCGCTTCCGTCCACACCAACAACAATCGTTCCCGCCATGGCCGAATCTCCTTTGAATAGCCTGATGTTCCGTTCGCTGCCCAGCTTAGGCCAACGCGTCTATGGCGTCCTGCAGTACCGGCGCCAGGCGCCGCACGCCCTCCGCGATGGCCTCCGGCGGAACGGCGCTGAACGCCAGGCGGAGCTTGTTCGACGGCGCGTCCGAGTGGGTGAAGGCTGCGCCGGGAATGAAGACGACGCCGGCACTGATCGCCTTGCGGAGCAAAGGATAGGTGTCCACGCCCTCGGGCAGTGTCACCCAGACGAAGAATCCGCCCTGCGGCCGGGTCCAGCTGAGCCCCTCAGGCATGTCCTTCTCCAGTGCCGCCAGCATCGCGTGGCAGCGCTCGGCATACAGCCCGCGGTACGTCTCGATCTGGCCCTTCCAGTCGTAGTCCCGAAGGTAGGCCGAGACGAGCATCTGGTTCAACGTGGGCGGGCAGAGCGTCACTGCCTCGGAGGCCAGGTAGTAGCGGCGCTGGAGGTGGGCGGGAACGAGGGCCCAGCCGATGCGCAGCCCCGGGGCAAAGATCTTCGAGAACGAGCCCATGTAGATGACGTCGTCGGGGTTGCCTGCCCGCAGCGGCGCCAGAGGCTCGCCGTCGAACCGCAGCAGGCCGTACGGGTTGTCCTCAAGCACCAGGATGTTGGCGCGGCGGCAGATGTCCACGATCTGCTGCCGCCGGTCCTGCGCCAGGGTGATGCCCGACGGGTTGTTGAAGTTGGGGATGGTGTAGAGGAACTTGATGTTTTTCCCGGCGGTCTGGAGCGCCGCGATCCGGGCCTCGAGAAGCTCAGGCACCAGCCCGTCGTCGTCCATGGGAACCGCCTCCACCTGGACCTGGTAGGCCTCGAACGTGTTCAGCGCACCCACATAGGTAGGTTCCTCCACGAGGACCACGTCGCCGGGGTCACAGAACACCTTGGTGGCCACATCCTGGGCGGACTGCGAGCCGGCGGTGATCACCACGTTTTCCGGCAGGGCATCCAGGATCCCTTCGGCGGCCATGACCTCGCAGATCTGCGTGCGGAGTTCCTCGGTGCCCTGGCCCCCGCCGTACTGGAGCGCCGTGAGGCCGTCCTCGGCGATGATCCGTGCGGCCGTGTGGGCGAGCTTTTCGAGGGGCAGGGACTGCAGGTAGGGGCTGCCGCCGGCCAGCGAGACCAGGCCCGGCCGCATGGAGATGTCGAAAACATCCCGGACCGCCGACTGCTTGATGTTCGCGGCGCGCTCGGAGAAGAGTTCGTCGTGGCGGTGGGCTGATGTCGCGGCCCGCTCGATGGCGTCGATGGCTTCGGCGGGGAGGACGGCTGCGGCGGCGGCGAGTGTCTCGTGGGTCACAATCCCAGAGTACAGCCATTGGTTGCTGATTAGGCAACATCTGTTGACTTGTTTTCGGATGCGATTCTGAACTGAGCCTGCGGACGCCTTTACCTTCGGCAGGACAAGGCATGGAATGGAGCCATGACGTCACTCGAGCCCACGCCTTCACCGTCCCGGCCCGCGCAGTCCCAGTCCGCCCAGGCAGACGCCTTCCGCCAGATGCACGCCGGCGGTGCCGTTCCGCTGGTGCTCGTGAATGTGTGGGATGCCGCCTCGGCCGTGCTTGTGGAGAAGGCCGGGGCGCGGGCGATTGCCACCTCGAGTTCGGCCATCTCGTGGAGCCTCGGGTTTCCGGACGGCAGCCACGTGCCGCCGGAACTGGCCTTTGACGCACTCCGCAGAATTGCCGCGGCCACGAGCATCCCGGTCACGGCTGATATTGAAGCCGGGTATGCCGGTGCTGACGGCGCTTTCGACGACGGCCGGCTCCGGCAGACTGTCGCGGCGGTGCTGGCGGCCGGGGCCGTGGGTGTGAACATCGAGGACTCCGGCGGAGCCTCCCTCACAGCCGTGGACGAGCAGGCCCGCAGGATCAGTCTGGTCCGCGGCATCGCGGCGGAGGCCGGGGTGCCCCTCTTCATCAATGCCCGGACGGACACGTACCTTTCCGGGCAGTCCGGGGACTCTGCCTTCGGGGAGACGCTGGCGCGGGCCGAGGGCTACCTTGCCGCGGGGGCCGACGGAATTTTCGTGCCCGGCGTGACGGACCTCCACATCCTGCATGAGCTCAGCAGGCGGATACCGGCGCCGCTGAATGCCCTTGCCGGCGTCGGATCGGCGTCAGTGGGCGAACTGCACGACGCCGGTGTGCGGCGGGTCAGCATCGGCGGCAATGCCGCGAAGGCGGCGTACGCAACGGTTTCCCGCGTGGCCGCCGAAATCCTGGGCGACGGCAACTGGTCCGGACTTGCCGGTTCGCCGAGCCATGCTGAGATGGATGCCCTGTTCGCCGCGGAGGCGGGCTCTCCCGGGAGGCCGGGCGCCCAGCGTTCGTAAGTTAGCCCAGCGTTCGTAAGTTAGCGGAGGCCGAGGACCTGGTCCAGGGGCACGCCGCTGACGTAGATTTCCGCGCGGACGGCATTGGCGGCCGTGACGGCTGTGTGCGTGAGCTGAGCTTCAATCCGCGGAAGATCGCACACGCCGCCGGGCTGCACCGCGCCGGTCAAGTTCACCACCACGGTGGTGCCGTCGAGGTAGCCCGACACGTACTGGAGCGAGGACGCCGACAGCGCGTTGTACAGGCCGCTCGCAGGCGGTGCGCCCGGACCGGACAGGAGCCTGCTCATGGCGGCCTGCAGCGGCTCGGTGATCGAGGAATCGGCATTGTGCACGGCCACCAGGCTGTCATTGCAGCCGAAGCGCACGCCGGACCTGCCGCCGTCGTCGATCGCAACGTAGTACACCGCGGTGCCGGCGCTGGAAGCTTCACCGGTGCCGGTCCCCGGGAGGGTGGCCCCGGGTACGGAGCCAGATGTTGTGGGGCCCGGCGAGGCCGGGCCGGCCGCGGCTCCGGAGGCGGGCGCCGGTTGCTGTCCGGCTCCGCCCGGAAGCTGGGCTTGCGTGTCCGAAGCGGTGCCTGCCCCGAGTCCGCCGGACGGAAACCCGCCCGGCCCTGAACCACCGGCAGCAGTTTGGCTGCCGGCAATCTGGGCGCCCGGGTGAGAGCCCCCGGAGGCAGGCGGAGCTGACGCCGGAGGAGCGGTTTCGGAAGCCGCGGCCGCTGTTCCCTGACCAGCAACGCCCGAACCGGAAGCACCTTCGCCGGAAGCGCCCAGGCCGGATCCGGAAGCGGTGGGCGCGCCGGCGCCCTCGGGCGGACTCACGGGAGGAGCCGGGCGGGGTTCGGGTGCGGCCGCAGGGGCGGGCCCGGCGTCGTACGCGTTTTGGAGGGAAGCGCAGGAGCCTAGCCACAAGGGCAGTGTCAGGCAAATGGCGGCGACCGCCGTCGCCAGCGGTCTGGCTCCCCAGCTTGACTTCATGACTGCACCGCACTCCCTGCCCCGGCACGTCCCGTACATCAACGTTACGGCGGGGCGGCGGGGCGGGGAACGGTGCCCGGGTGTCAGTTTGGCCGCAGCTCAGTCACGGATTGGTTGCAGCCTTTCCCGGCCGTCCGGCCGGGCGCAGGGGGAGGAGCCGCTTAGGCAGCTGCGCCGGCGGGCTCGACGGCGGCAAGGGTGACGAAGAGTTCCTTGATCTGCTCAACGACCTCGGCGTCGTCTTTCGGGTGGGTTTCGGCGAAGCGGACCATGGAGCCGGGGACGGCGAGCTTGGCGTCCTCCAGGACGCGGGCGCCGGCGATGCCGACAGCCTTGCGGGCCTCGTCCTGCGCCCAGACGCCGCCGAACTGGCCAAAGGCGGTGCCGACGACGGCGGTGGGCTTGCCGGCGAGGGCACCGGCGCCGAACGGGCGGGACAGCCAGTCGATGGCGTTCTTCAGCGAGGCGGGCATGGTGCCGTTGTGCTCCGGGGTGACCAGCAGCAGGGCGTCAGCCTGGCCGGCCGCCTCGCGCAGGGCGGTGGCGGCTGCCGGGACCTGGCCTTCGACGTCGATGTCCTCGTTGTAGAAGGGGATGTTGCCCAGGCTCTCGTGGATCACGATCTCGAGGCCTTCCGGGGCGTTCAGCTGGATGGCTTCGGCAAGCTTGCGGTTGTGGGAGTCGGCGCGGAGGCTTCCCACCAGGGCGAGTACGGTGCTCTTGGACATGTGAACTCCTTAGGTCTTGCCGCGGAAGGCTCCGTGGCGAGTGGTTCTTGGAGGCGTTTGGTGCCTTCACCCAGACTAAACGGACTACGGTCCGGATATTATTCCCGGGGCTAGAATGCTTGGTGTGAGCCTCATCCCAATCCGCTCCGGGTCCTCATCCGGCCAAGGGCCCTTGCCCGGGCCCTCATCGGGCCCCGGAGCGGAACGCAGCGATGCTGCCCGGAACCGGGAGTTGCTCCTGTGTGCTGCCCGGCAGCTGGTGGAGGAGTGCGGCGCCGACGGCGTGACCATGGACAAGCTGGCGGAGCGCGCAGGCGTCGGCAAGGGCACCGTGTTCCGCCGGTTCGGCAGCCGGGCCGGCCTCATGATGACCCTGCTCAGCGACGCCGAGGCCGACTTCCAGGGCCGCTTCATGTTCGGGCCGCCGCCGCTTGGCCCCGGGGCGCCGCCGCGGGAACGGCTGATCGCCTTCGGTGCCGAACGCATCCGCTACGTCCTGGAATTCGGTGAGCTCGCGAGGGCCGCCCAGGCGTCCCTGCACAACAGGTTCGAGGCCCCCGCGGCGGTGCTGTGGCACCGGCACATCGAGTATTTGCTGCGCTCGGCGGGCTTTGACGCAGACCCTTGGCTGATGGCCATGTCCCTCAGCGCAACCCTCGACCCCGAACGGCTGCTGCATGCCGTCCGCGTGCAGCAGGTTTCGCCGGAGCGGCTGGAGGAATCCTGGCGCGAGCTGGTCAGCCGCGTTGTCGGGGGTGTGGCGGGGTAGCGTGGCACCATGAGCACCGATTCCTCCACCCCCGCTACCCCGATCCGCACCGCCGTGGTGGGCTTCGGCCTGTCCGGCCGGGTTTTCCATGCGCCGCTGATCGCGGCGGACCCCAGCTACTCGCTGGACGTGATCGCCACCTCCGACTCAGCCCGGCAGGCTGCCGCCGTCGAGCAGTACCCCGGCGTGAAAACAGTGCCCGACGGCGATGCCGTCCTTGCGCTGGCCCCTGACCTGGACCTCGTGGTGCTGGGAACTCCTCCGGCCACCCACTATCCGTTGGCGAAGGCTGCGCTGGAGGCCGGGCTCGACGTCGTGGTCGACAAGCCGTTCGCCGTGACGAGCACGCAGGGGCAGGAGCTGATCGCACTCGCAGAGCGGCTGGGGCGGGTGCTGACAGTGTTCCAGAACCGGCGCTGGGACGGGGACTACCTCACGGTCAAGGCCCTGCTGAAGGACGGAGTGCTGGGTGAGGTGACGCGGTTCGAATCACGCTTTGAACGGTGGTCGCCCGAGGTTTCCAAAGCCTGGAAAGCGGACGCGACGGCGGCCGACGGGGGCGGTGTCCTGTTCGACCTCGGCACCCACCTCCTGGACCAGTCGCTGCAGCTCTTCGGCCCGGCAACAGTGGTCCACGCCGAGCTTCTTGCCCGGCGGCCGGGCGAAAAGACGGATGATGACTGCTTTGTGGTGCTGCGGCACGGGAACGGCGTGCTTAGCCATCACTGGATGAACATGCTCTGCGCCCAGCAGGGCCCCCGCTACCGGGTCCTCGGCGCCGGCGGAGGGTATACGAAGCACGGCGTGGACCCGCAGGAGCCGTATATTGTGGCCGGCGGGAGCCCGCTGGATGCCGAGTACGGTGTGGAGGCCGCCGAATGGGCCGGGCAGCTGGGCCGCGACGGGCACCTTGACCGGCTGCCCACGGAGCGCGGGAACTATCCCGAGTTCTACCGGATCCTCGCGGCCAAGATCTCCGACGGCGGCGCCGCCTCGGCCCTGCCCGTCCCGGTAGACCCGGCCGGCCCCGTCGAAGTCCTCAAACTCATAGAAAAAGCGCGCGAACTGGCCTCTGCTTAAAGAGAAACCGCCGGTTGAGCTTGTCGAAACCAAGCTCGACCAGCGGCGTTCTCAGCCGGCGGAACCGTTAGGCCGAGACCAGCTCGTGCCAGTCGGCCACCAAGGGCAGGTTGTGTGCCTCGGAGACGGAGTGGTGCGCCACGTGGCCTCCGGCAATGTTCAGGCCGGCGGCGAGGGCCGGGTCCTTCTCGAAGGCCGCCTTTACGCCGAGGTTTGCCAGGGCAACGCCGTAGCGGAGCGTGACGTTGGTCAGCGCGTAGGTGGAGGTGTTCGGGACGGCGCCGGGCATGTTGGCCACGCAGTAGAAGATCGTGTTGTGGACCTTGTACGTGGGTTCCTGGTGCGTGGTGGGGTGCGTGTCCTCGAAGCAGCCGCCCTGGTCCACGGCGATGTCCACGAGCACCGAGCCGGGCTTCATCCGGGCCACGAGCTCGTTGGTCACCAGCTTGGGGGCCTTGGCGCCGGGGATCAGGACGGACCCGATCACGAGGTCGGCGTCCACCACGGACTTCTCGATCTCGTACTTGTTGGATGCCACGGTCTTGAGCCGGCCCTGGTACTGGGCGTCGAGTTCGCGCAGCCGGTTGATGTTGATGTCCAGGATGGTGACGTCGGCGCCGAGGCCCAGTGCCATGGCTGCGGCGTTGGTGCCCGCGACGCCGGCGCCGAGGACCACGACCTTGGCGGGGCGGACGCCCGGAACGCCGCCGAGCAACACGCCCTTGCCGCCGGCGGGCGCCATGAGGGAAGTCGCGCCGACCTGGACGGACAGCCGGCCGGCCACCTCGGACATCGGGGCCAGCAGCGGCAGGGTCCGGCCTTCCTGGACGGTCTCGTAGGCGATGGCGGTGACGCCGGAGTTGAGGAGCTCCTGGGTCAGTTCGGGCTCGGCGGCCAGGTGCAGGTAGGTGAAGAGGATCAGGCCCTTGCGGAAGCGGTGGTACTCGGCCTTGATGGGTTCCTTGACCTTCATCACCATGTCCGCGCGGGACCAGACCTCATCGGCGTCGGCGATGATTTCAGCGCCCGCGATGGAGTATTCCTCGTCGGTGATGCCGGAACCCAGGCCCGCACCGCGCTCCACCAGGACCGTGTGGCCGTGGGTGCGGAATTCGTGGACGCCGGCTGCTGTGATGGCGACGCGGAATTCGTTGTTCTTGATCTCTTTGGGGACACCGATGATCATTTTTTTGGGCTCCAGATTCGATGGCTGCAAGGCCGGAATGTGTGGGTGAAGTTGTGATTCCAGAATAGATCCGGCTGTGAGGCGCGCTACAGGAATCGATCGCCTCAGCCGCAGCTAATTCGCGTGTTTCCGGGGTTTTCCAGCGCCGCAGCTCGACTAATGTCGACCGCCGGGGCGTCAGGTGTCGCCTGATGTCCGTTCGCCCCAGATGCCCCGGGGGACGTAGTCTGGCAGCATGCAGCAGGATGTGGAACAGCTCGTGGAGCGGGTGGCCCTCAAGCTGGGCCGCGGGCTTTCCCTGGAGGACCTCGACGGCCTTTTGCTTGCCTACAGCTCCAACCAGTCGCACGCGGACCGGGTGCGGGTGAACTTCCTGCTGAGCAAGCGGGTGCCGCTGGATGTCAAAAACTGGCAGCTCTCGCACGGCATCGCCACGGCGGTGCGGCCCGTGGTGGTGCCCGCCAACGAGGAGCTGGGGATGCTCGGGCGCGTCTGCGTCCCGCTTCTGGTCCGCGGGTTTCGGGTGGGCTACCTGTGGGTCCAGCTGGATGTGGAGGACCAAAGTGCGACGGCGATCCTCGCCGAACTGCCCGGCGTCCGGGACGAGCTGGATGTGCTCTCCGGACTGCTGCTGGACTCCAACACCGCTGAGTCCGAGTTCCGGCGCAGCCGCGAACGGGAGTTCCTGGCCGCCTGCGCCGGGGAAGCCAATGCGGTTGCTGCCGTGGCGGGCTGGAAGGAAGTCCAGGACCGCGGGCCCTGGCAGCTGGTGACGGTCCTTGATGCCGACGGCTGGATGGCAGGCCCGGATCCGATCGCCTCAACGCTCATCCACCGCGCCGCGGCGCTGCAGGCCACCATCGGCGTGGACGCGGTCCTGTTCAGCGCAGGCGCGGAGACACACTCGGTGGTTCTCTTCCGGGAGTCCACGGGGCGCGCCAGCCAGGCCCAGGTTCTGGTGCACTACCAGTTGGAGCTCGCCAAGCGGTCCGGCCGGTCCGTGGAGCGGATCATTCTGGGGACCAGTGAGGGATTCGGCCGCATCAAAGACCTGGCCGAGGCGTACCGGCAGTCGAGGGTGGCCGCCCTGGCAGCAGCGGTTGATCCGCGGCTCGGCGAGCTGGTGGACTGCCGCGCCACGGGCGTTTACCAGCTCCTGGCATCGGCCGGCGGCGGGGCAGGGGTCTGGAGCGATGCAAGTTCGGTTAATTTCCGGGCCCTTGAGGACCATGACAGGAACGGGGAGCTGCTGCCCGTGCTGGAGTTGCTCTACGACAATGACGGTTCTGTCCAGGATGTTGCCGAAAAACTGCACCTGCACCGCAGCAGTATCTACAACCGGCTGGGCCGCATCCGTCAGCTGCTGGGCGTCGATCCGCTCAAGGGGATGGTGCGGCTGGAACTGCACGCAGCCCTGAAAGCGCGGCGCTGGGCGTCAAGGCCAAGAATCTGAGGCGGCTACGCGGCGTTGCCTTCACCGCTGGGCAACTGCTCGGTGGTCCGCTCGGCAGGACGCTCCGCGGCGCGCTCCGGCGCGACGCCCTCGGGAATGTGCTGCGGGAGCCCCTGGAGCGGGGTGCGGAACTTGGCGACGCGGCTCTGGACCCACAGGGATACTGCCACGAAGACCACGCAGCTGGAGGTAAAAACGGCGGTGTTGTTCAGGCCCATGACGATTCCCAGGACAGCCGCCACGCCCATTGCGACGACGCCCGCCACGATGTGCAACCCCCTGAATCTCACCACGAATAAAGAGTAACCCTGCGCGCCAGCCGGAAGTCCTGCTTCCGGGGGATCGTTGCTTGATCCTTATCACCCCGTCATTTTCGGCGAGGAGCCTAGTCCCGGAGGGTGATCAGCTTCCAGGGCAGGCGCGTGGGGTTGGCGGGCGAAACGTCCACTGAGACGTCCGCCCGTGCCATGTCCTCCTCCAGGAACAGGGTTCCGGTGGCGATGCGTGCGTTGTTGGACGCGATGACCCGGCCGTTCGGACCCAGCAGCACCACCACCGGCTCGCGGAGCTGAAGGGCGCGGAGGAAGATCCCCTCCAGGTTCGCGAGGGTCAGGTCGCATCCCAGGATCTGAATCCCCTGCGCGGTGGGCGCCGGAACACAGAGCGTGATGATGTTGACGTTGATGCCGCCGAAGTCAACGTACGGTCCAACGGCCACGGGCTGCCCGCTGGCGGTCGGAATGGTGAACCAGTCGCGGGACGTGTAGTCGTAGTAGTTCAGCGAGTCCGGGTTGAGGTCGTGGGTGACGAAACGGGGTACGCCAGTCCGCTGCGTCCGCCACCATTCCAGCCAGTGCGTTGCCTCCCGGAGACTTCCAGGAGCGTACGCGATGCCGGCTCCCACGATGAGGTCCGAGTGCCGCTTGATGAAGTTGGCCAGCTCCTGCTTCAAGTAAAGGAATTCGCTGCGGCGGGGTACGCCCGACGCCGCTGCCGCCGCTGCCGTGACGGTGCCCGCAATCTTTTCCAGGTCGACGAAAACGCGGCTGATGCTGGAGGAGAGCGCGGTGGCCGTCCGCTCAAGGGCTTCTTCTACGGTCTCCACGTCACGCACCTTCTTCGGGCCGCATCGTCAACCTGAGATGCTGCTCTATCAAGTATTCGGTCTCGTTGCGGCTGTGCCGCTCTGCCGCGCTGGCGGCCGCGTCAGCGTCCCGCGCCCTGATCGCATCAACGATTGCGGCGTGTTCTTCCACCGACTTGCCGTAGTTGTCGGCCTGGCCGGAGCGCCCCCACCACAGGGTCATCAGCTCAGCTTCCAGCTGAAGGGCAGCCGAGGTCAGCCTGCTGGACTGCGCGGCAATGCTGACGGCAACGTGGAACCGGCTGTCCATGCGGCGCCGCGCACGCTCATCGGCCGAGTCCCGGTGGCGCCGGGCCAGATCTTCAAGGTGCTCCACATTTTTTTGATCAGCACGGCCGGCGGCAAGCCTCGCGGACATTGACGCGATGGCGGCCCCCAGGTCGCCAAGGTCCCTGAGCGCCTCGGTGCTGGTTTCCCGAAGCTTGTCCTGCAACTGTGAATCTGTGAATTCGATCTGCCGGCGAATCACACTGCCGCCGCTGCGTCCCCGGCTGGTTTCGATCAGGCCCTTGGTCCGCAGGGCGGCCAGGGACTGCCGGAGGGTGATCGGGGAGATGCCCAGCTCCCCGGCAAGCACGGACTCCGTGGGCAGCCTGTCGCCTTCGGTGAGGATGCCCATCAGAATGGCTGTTTCGATCTGGTACGAAACCTGATCCGCCCGTCCCAGGCCCTCCGGTTCGCTACCGCGCAAGAGCAGCAGCAGGTCAAGCGCAGAGGTGGAAATTGCAGCACTTTCCATTCCCAGGCCTCCAGCAGTCCGTGGCTTTGATGTCACCGGCGTCGATCCCCGAGGCTTCGGGCGCCAGCGCTTTTCCGATTACCTTCAATCTTTGCACGTTTAACGTTGTGGGCCACGGCACGGCCGGGCGAGGCGCTACTTTCCGCTTCCGTCGTCGGAGGTCCCGCCGTCGGAAGTCACGGCGCCGGCGGCGTCCGCTGCCGCCTGCTTCTTTTTTTGCCCCTCCAGCCAGCTCATGATCGCGGCCAGCCTGATGCGGCGGTGCGTGCCGCGGTATTCCACCGGGATCTCGCCCCGGTCCGTCATGTTCCGCAGGTAGGTGTGGGAGATGCCGGCCAGTTCGGCCGCCTGCGAGGTGGTCAGCATTTCCTCCACGCTGCTTACGGTCACCGCTTCGCCGCGGCTGAACCTTGACAGAAGGTCGACGACGGCGTCCCTCGCCTGCGGCGGGAGGCGGTGGACGGTGCCGTCCACGAACACGGTGATGTCAGTGCCGCCGTCGAGTGCGCGCTGCAGCGCCAGCGCGTCTTCGGCAGGAAGGGCGGGCGCCACCCTGGGAGCAATCAGAGCCATGGCAGAAGCCTAACCGCTGCGGAACGGAGGGTTGGATATGCTCGGCGGATGAGACTTGCCGGTGGAGCAGCAGTGACGGCGAACGGCCTGACCGGCCGCCTGTACTCATCCAACGCGCCGTCCACAGGCCAGCCGGCCTACGTGCTGCTCCACGGCATCGGCGTCTCGCACCGCTACCTTGCCCGGCTGCACGTCGAACTGGCCCAACGTCCGGAAGGACAGCACCGGCCGGAGGAGGACGCCGGCGCTGCCGTCTATTCCTTCGACCTGCCGGGTTTCGGCGGCACGCCGCGGCCCGGCCGTCAGGTGACCGTTGGCGAATATGCCAGCTTCGTCGCGGCGGTCCTGGCGGAGCGTGGCGTGGAGTCCTGCATTGTGGTGGGCCACTCCATGGGAGCGCAGTTTGCGGTGGAGCTGGCACTTCAGGCTCCCCGGCTGGTGACCCGCACAGTGCTCATGGGGCCGGTGGTGGATTCCGCCCGCAGGAGCGCTGCCTGGCACGCGCTCGCGCTGACACGGGACGCACTGCTCAGCGAACCGCCGACCACCAACGCCGTGGTCTTCGCCGACTATTTCCGCACCGGCATGCGGTGGTACCTGACGGAACTGCCCGTGATGATGGCGTATCCGCTCGATTCCCGGGTGCGGGGCGTAACCCAGCCGGTACTGGTGCTCCGCGGCGGAAGGGACCCGATCGCACGCCGGCCGTGGTGTACCTATCTCGCGGCGCAGGCAATGGACGGTGCGTTTGCCGAGGTGCGCGGACGCGGGCACGTGGTGCAGGAGACCGCCACCGAAGATGTTGCCCGCATCATCCGGCACTGGGCCGGCACCGCAGCCGAGGGCTCCACGGCGGCAGGCGGTGCCGTGACCTAACCCCTGGCCTGAACCCCAATTTGCCCCATTGCTACGCGGCGTCAGGCGGGTGCGGGCGCCCGGAAACCGGACGCCCGCACCTTCCTTGCTGCTGCATACCGAACTACAGACCGAGCTCTTCCAAGACGGGCAGCTTCTCCCGGACCCAGGCCCGGGCTTCCACGGCGCTTGGCGCGGACAGGGCCAGCTTGGCCAGCTCCTGGGCCTCCGCCAGCGTGACAGTCTTCAGCACGGCGGCCACCGCTGCCAGCGACCGGGCCGTCATGGACAGGGTGGTGACGCCCAGGCCGGTCAGCACGACGGCGAGGGCAGGGTCCGCCGCGGCCTCGCCGCAAACGCCCACCGGCTTGTTGTGTCCCTCTGCCCTTGAACCTTCCACGGTCAGGCCCACGAGGCGCAGCACGGCGGGCTGCCACGGCGTGTTCAGCCCGGCGAGAGGACCCAGCTGGCGGTCGGCGGCCATGGCGTACTGGGTGAGGTCGTTGGTTCCCAGGCTGGCAAACCCCACTTCGCGCAGGATGGTGTCGGCTGTGAGGGCGGCGGAGGGAACCTCCACCATCACACCCGGCGTCTTGATGCCGGCTTCGGCGCACATGGTGGCGAAACGGGCGGCTTCCTCCGCCGTCGAAATCATCGGTGCCATGACCCAAACGTCGGCCTCCGATTCCTTTTCGGCCTTCGCGATCGCCTCCAGCTGCCGGTCCAGGACGCCCGGGGTGGTGAAGTCGGTGCGGTAGCCGCGCACGCCCAGCGCCGGGTTGGGCTCGGTGGAGTCGGTGAGGAAGGGGAGCGGCTTGTCCGCGCCCGCGTCCAGGGTACGAAGCACTACTTTTTTACCGGGGAAGGCATCGAACACGCCCTTGTACGCGGCGGCCTGCTCCTCGACTGAGGGCTCGGTGTCACGTTCCAGGAAGCAGAACTCGGTACGGAACAGGCCCACGCCCTGGGCGCCGAGCTTGGCCGCGGCCTGGGCATCCTTGGCCCCGCCCACGTTGGCGAGGAGCGGCACCAGGTGGCCGTCCGCCGTCGAACCCGTCCCGCTGAATTCGGCAAGGAGGGACGCCGTGGCGGCCCAGGCCTCGGCGGCTGCGCGCAGTGAGTCGTCCGGGCTGGCCGTGATGGAACCGGCGGCGCCGTCGACGTAAACCTCGGTGCCGTCCGGGAGCTCGTCCACGCCCACCGCGGCCACGACGGCGGGCAGGCCAAGTGAGCGGGCGATGATCGCGGTGTGGGACTGCGGACCGCCGCCGGCGGTCACCAGTGCGAGGACCTTGTTCGGATCGAGGGTGGCGGTGTCGGCAGGGGCCAGATCCTCGGCCACCAGGATGAACGGTTCGTTCGACGACGGGATGCCAGGGGCGGGCACGCCGCGGAGTTCGGCCACGATGCGGGCGCGGACATCCAGGACGTCAGTGGCGCGCTCGGCCATGTAACCGCCGAGGTTGTGCAGCATCTCGGAGACCGAGGCGCCGGATTCCCAGATGGCCCGCTGCCCGGAAACCCCCTTGGCGATCAGCTTGGCGGCACCCTTGATCAGCATGGTGTCTTTGGCCATCAGGGCCGTGGCTTCCAGGACGGCCTTGCCATCACCGGTGGCGTGGTCCGCGCGGGCCTTCAGCTCATCGTGGACGGCTGTCGAGGCAGCCTTCAGCGCCGCCGTCGCCTCCTCGGGCGTGGTTCCGGCGGCCAGCTGCTCGCCGGCCGGAGGTTCGCTGATGGGCTTGGGCATCTGGCGGATCGTGCCGATGATGCGGCCTGGGCTGACGCCTACTCCTGGGAAGTTCTGCACTGAAGGTCCTCGTTCTCTGCCGGTAACCAGGCCCGCCGGAATCTGCCCGGGCGGGAGCCCGGAAGCTCGGAACGGCTACGTCCGATGTGCGTTGCGGTGCCTGAAAAAAATTGTATGTGATTCAGTTCATATAGCGTTGCTATAGGTGCTAGGGTAGCGGTTATGAGTTTCGATGGCCAGCTTCCGCCCAAAATGAGGCTGTTGCGTGCGGCAGCCGAATTGCTGGCCAACTCCGCGGGGGCCGCTGTTTCCACCCGTCAGATCACGCAGCTGGCGGGCGTCACGGCGCCCACCCTCTATCACCACTTCGGTGACAAGGAGGGCCTGTTTGACGCAGTAGTCGCCGCGGGCTTCGAAGAGTATGTGGCGGGCGAGAGGGATTTCGCCCCGTCCGGACAGCCCCTGGTGGATATCCGGCGGATGTGGGACAACCACGTCCAGTTCGGGCTCAAGCAGCCCGAACTTTATCTGGTCATGTTCGGTAACATCCGCCCCGAGAGCCGCCCCGCCATCGTTGCCGATGCGGAGGGTCTCCTGGAGGAAATGCTGAACAAGGCCGCTGCGGCCGGCCAGCTGAACGTCCAGCCACGGGAAGCCGCCAGGAGCATCCTGGCCGCCAACGTGGGCGTGACACTCATGCTGATCGCAGAACCGGCCGCGGAGCGGAACCTGGAGCTGTCCACGATGACCCGGGACGCCATGATCTTTGCGGTGTCCAGGGACCAGGGGCGGGATGCCGGACCGGAGGACTCCGGGAAGTCATCGGTGGTGGTGGCTGCCATTGCGCTGAACGCGGCGTTGCAGGCATCCCACTCGGACCAGCTCACCAGCTCGGAACTCAAGCTTTTTCTCGAATGGCTCCACCGGATCTCCACCAGTTCCACCGGCTAGTCGAAACTATCGGACCATCCTGCGGTGCCGCAGGGACCACGTTAGGAAATCACATGGCAACAGAGACAGTTGCAAAACCCAAAACCAGTGCGCGGGTGCACGTCCAGAGGTTCGGGACGTTCCTGTCCGGCATGATCATGCCCAACATCGGCGCCTTCATCGCCTGGGGGCTCATCACAGCCCTCTTCATCGAGAAGGGCTGGATCCCCGTCCCTGCCCTGGGCGGGTTCGGCACCAACGCGGCGGGCGCACCGAACGTGGGCCTCGTCGGCCCCATGATCACCTACCTGCTGCCGCTGCTGATCGGCTACACCGGCGGCAAGATGGTCTATGACGTGCGGGGTGGCGTCGTTGGCGCCATCGGCACCATGGGCGTGATCGTCGGCGCAGGCATCCCGATGTTCATCGGCGCCATGATCATGGGACCCCTGGGCGGCTGGACCATGAAGCATCTCGACGCGATCTGGCACGGCAAGATCCGCCCGGGCTTCGAGATGCTGGTGAACAACTTCTCCGCCGGCATCTGGGGTGCCCTGCTGGCCATGCTGGGCTTCTACGGCATCTCCCCGCTGGTGACCGCGTTCAGCACGGCCGCCGGCAACTTCGTCCAGTTCCTGGTGAACAACGGCCTGCTTCCGCTGACCTCCATCTTCATCGAACCGGCCAAGGTCCTCTTCCTGAACAACGCCATCAACCACGGCGTGCTGACCCCGCTGGGCATCCAGCAGTCGCTGGCGCAGGGCAAGTCCATCCTCTTCCTGCTGGAGGCCAACCCGGGCCCGGGCCTCGGCATCCTGCTGGCGTACATGTTCTTTGGCCGCGGTGCGGCGAAGGCTTCCGCCCCCGGCGCCGCGATCATCCAGTTCCTCGGCGGCATCCACGAGATCTACTTCCCGTACGTCCTCATGCGCCCACTGCTGATCCTGGCAGCGATCGCCGGCGGCATGACCGGCATCGCCACCCTTGCCGTCACGGGAGCAGGTCTGGTTGCGCCGGCGGCTCCGGGATCAATCTTTGCGGTGTTCGCCCAGACTGCCCGTGACAGCTACCTCGGCGTGGCGCTCTCGGTGCTGCTCGCCGCCACGGTGTCCTTCCTGGTCGCCTCGGTCATCCTGCGGACCACGCGCCACAGTGACGAGGACGACCTCAGCGCGGCCACCAGCCGCATGGAGGAGATGAAGGGCAAGAAGAGCTCCGTCGCCTCCACCCTCACCGGGGCCGACGCCGGAGGCGGAGTGGGCGTCCTGACCGGGCCCATCAAGAACATCGTGTTCGCGTGCGACGCCGGCATGGGCTCCAGTGCCATGGGCGCCTCGGTGCTGCGCAACAAGATCAAGGCCGCCGGGTTCCCGGAGGTCAACGTCACCAACGCGTCCATCGCCAATCTCAAGGACACCTACGACGTTGTGGTCACGCACCAGGACCTGACAGAGCGGGCCAAGCCTGCCACGGCCAGCGCCATGCACGTCTCCGTGGACAACTTCATGAACAGCCCGCGCTATGACGAGATCGTGGAACTGGTCGAGCGCAGCAATACGGAAGGAACGGCGGCTCCCGGCGCCGGGGCGGCCACAGTGGCAGCCCCGGCCGATGCAGCAACTGCCGGCACCACCGCCGAAACCGCCGGTGCCCCCGAAACCGGTGCGGCGCCGTCGGACATCCTGGTGCCGGAGAGTGTGGTCCTGGCCGGATCAGCCTCCACCCGTGATGCCGCGATCGACGAGGCGGGCCAGCTGCTGCTGGCGCGCGGGGCGGTGGACGAGGATTACATCCGCGCCATGCACGAGCGCGAGGAGTCCGTCTCCACGTACATGGGCAGCTTCCTGGCCATCCCGCACGGCACCAACGCCGCCAAGGACCACATCCGGAAGTCGGCTGTCTCGGTGATCCGCTATCCCGAGGGCATCGACTGGAACGGCAAGCAGGTCAAGTTCGTGGTGGGCGTGGCCGGCGTCAACAACGAGCACCTGCACATCCTGTCCTCGATCGCCAAGGTCTTCACGAATAAGGCGCAGGTGGCGCAGCTTGAGGCGGCGACATCTGTGGACGAAGTCCTGGAGCTGTTCGGAAAGGTCAACGCATAGTGAAGGCTGTACATTTTGGGGCCGGCAACATCGGCCGCGGGTTCGTCGGCCTGCTGCTGCACGAGGCCGGGTATGAGGTGGTGTTCGCCGATGTTGCGGACGCGCTGATCTCCCAGCTCGCCGGGGCGGACAACTACAGCGTGCACGAGGTGGGGGAGAACCCCGCCGTGCGCACGGTGGACAACTTCCGGGCGGTGAACTCCGGCACCCAGGAGGCGCAGCTCATCGAGGAAATTGCGACGGCGGATATCGTCACCACTGCTGTGGGGCCGCACATTCTCAAGTTCGTGGCCCCCGCGATCGCCAAGGGAATTGCTGCCCGGGCGGCGGGGCTGGCGCCGCTGCAGGTGATGGCGTGTGAGAACGCCATCAACGCCACGGACATCCTGCGCGAGTCGATCGCCTCGTCCTGGGACGAAGCGGCCGGGTCGCTGGCGGACGCGTCCGTGTTTGCCAACACGGCCGTGGACCGCATTGTGCCCAACCAGGAACCGGGCCAGGGCCTGGACGTGACGGTGGAGACGTTCTACGAATGGGTCATCGACCGCACTCCGTTCGGCGGGGATGCCCCGGTGATTCCGGGCGCCACCTTCGTGGACGAGCTGGGCCCCTACATCGAGCGCAAGCTGTTCACGGTGAATACGGGGCACGCCTCCGCGGCCTACTTCGGTTTTGAAGCCGGGATGGAGAAGATCTCCGATGCCATGGCGGACGAGGACGTTGCCGCGGACGTGCGGGCCGTGCTGGACGAGACGAAGCAGCTGCTCGTGTCTAAGCACGGCTTCAGCTACGACGAGCAGGAGGCCTACGTCCAGAAGATCCTGGGCCGCTTCACCAACCCGCACCTGCCGGACACGGTGAACCGTGTGGGTCGGGCCCCGCTGCGCAAGCTTAGCCGGCACGAACGGTTCATCGGCCCGGCGGCGGAACTGGCCGAGCGCGGGATTGTCCCCGAAGCGCTGCTCGGGGCCATCGCGGCCGCCCTGCGCTTCAACGACCCCGCCGACGCCGAGGCCGTGGAACTCAGCCAGATCCTGGCTTCGTCCGAGCCGGCCGCCGCTACGGAGCGGATCACCGGGCTGGCGCAGGACCACCCGCTTTTTGCGGCGGTCTGCGGTCTCGTCGAGGAGCGCAAAGCGGAGGACGTTGCCGCCCCGGCCTAGCCTCCCTGCATATGACGAAACGCACGACGCCGGAACTCAAGGTGAGTTCCGGCGTCGTGCGTTTAACGGTTGCGTTCAGACGCTTCCTCAGGTCCTGTCGCTTCTGACCCGACGCTTCCTCAGATCCTGCCGGGTTTTACGCGACGCTTCCTCAGATCCTGCCGGGTTTTACGCGCCGCTTCCTCGGGTCCTGCCGCTTCTAACCCGACGCTCCCTCGGGTCCTGCCGGTTTTTACCCGACGCTTCCTCACTTCAGGCAAGACAGGCCGGGGTCTGTCAATTATTCGGTGTAACTGGGGTGGTTTCTTGTTCTAGTTGCTGCTGGCGGACAGGCGTCCGTCGAAGGTGATCTGGAAGGCGTT